>CAYTUO010000046.1:0-17005 GCA_964441015.1 uncultured Pleurocapsa sp. | reverse complement strand
AAGTCTTTCACTTTCGCCCTTTAATTTTAAATTTTGAATTTTAAATTTTGAATTGCTTACAATAAGTCTGGGCTGGTTTTTTGAAGCTGAAAAAATGTTGCTCAATATTCAAACGCTGCCTCCAGAGGTGGTTAATCTGATTGCGGCTGGAGAGGTGATTGATTCTTTGGCAGCCGTGGTCAGGGAATTGGTGGAAAACTCGCTGGATGCAGGAGCAACAAGAATCGTGATATCCCTCTATCCCGACTTGTGGCGCGTACAGGTAGCTGATAATGGCACGGGAATGCCCTTGACAAATTTAAAGATTTGTGCATCTGCCCATACAACTAGCAAAATTTACAGCAAGGACGATTTGTGGAAAATTACAACGTTAGGATTTCGGGGAGAAGCGCTACACAGTTTAGTCCAAGTCGCCAATTTAGAGATTGCCAGTCGCTTAACAACCGATAGAGAGTCAGCAGGATGGCGTATTGTCTATAACCAGGAAGGAAAACCCGACACAATAGAAATGGCAGCGATCGCACCGGGTACGATTGTCACAGTTGCCGATTTGTTTGGCACTTTGCCTGTGCGCCGTCAAGGATTGCCCCCTCTATCGCAGCAACTCAAAGCTGTCCAGGGAACGATCCAGCAAATTGCTCTGTGTCATCCTAGCGTTACCTGGCAAGTACGAAACGATGAAAAACCTTGGTTCAACCTTAGTCCTGGTAGAAGTGCCCAGCAGATCTTAGCGCAAATTCTCAAGCAAGTTAGATTAAGCGACTTGCAAGGATTTACCCTAGAAATCGAATTTCCCCAACAATCTCAAGCCAAAATCGAAGTTGTTGTGGGATTATCTGATCGCTGTCATCGCCGAAGATCGGATTGGATTAAAATTGCAGTTAACGGAAGAATGGTGCGATCGCCCGAACTCGAACAAACCATCTTGACCGCCTTTAGTCGAACTTTACCTCGCGATCGCTTTCCTGTCTGCTTCGTTCACCTCAAAGTTTGCCCCAGTCAAATCGATTGGAATCGCCATCCGGCAAAAGGACAAATTTACCTGCACTCTCTACCATTTTGGCAAGAACAAGTTTCAGGAGCGATCAGACAAGCATTGCGGATAAATCCTGCAAACCTTCCCGCAACCATTCACAATCAACGAATCGGCAAACTCCTCAAAGCTTCTGAGCAAAAAGCTAAATATCAGATTGAGCCGCAAGAGAAAGAAGCCCCAAACCCAAAATCTAACAATGCAATTAGTTTAATAGAATTGCGGGCAGTGGCTCAAGTCAATAAAACTTACATCGTTGCCGAACATTCTACAGGAGTATGGTTAGTCGAACAGCATATAGCTCACGAACGGGTTTTATACGAACAACTACAAGACGAATGGAAGATAGTTCCCTTAGACACTCCGATGATTTTGAGTCAGTTAACCTGGGTACAACTCGAACAACTTCAGCGCATCGGATTAGAAGTCGAACCGTTTGGCGAACAATTATGGGCAATTCGCAATGCCCCAGAAATGCTTTCTCAACGAGACGATTGTACTAACGCACTTCTAGAACTGAGTTTGGGAGGAGACTTACAAACTGCACAGGTTGCTACTGCCTGTCGCAGCGCCATTCGTAACGGAACTCCGCTCAGTTTATCAGAAATGCAAACCTTGCTAGATCGGTGGAAAAGTACCCGAAATCCGCGCACTTGCCCCCACGGACGACCAATTTATTTATCTTTAGAAGAATCTTCCCTGGCACGTTTCTTTCGCCGTCATTGGGTGATTGGAAAAAGTCACGGGATCTAGCAGTTATCAGTTATCAGTTATCAGTGTCAGTGAGAAGGTGAATAGGATAACTTATTACGCTTATCTCCCAATCACTAAGTGGGCAAGATGCCCACACTACAATCACTAATCACTAATCACTGATAACTGAGAACCCTAATTACCGTCCCCTCTTTGGGAATATCTCTAGATGTGAGGGTAATTTTATTATCGTTAATTTTACGGATATTCATCCCCTCGACTAACTTTAAAAATTCATCTACAGGTACGAGATCGCAGGCATTTTTATCGGCTGTACCCGTGAGATATTGAGTTGGGATGGCCACTTTCGGTTTGAGAACGTCCATGGCCTGCTTTGCTTCTTGAGGGTTATAAGCTTTAGGCCCGCCGCCTACGGGAATGAGGGCGAGATCGGGACTGCCCATGAGAATTTTCTGTTCAATTTCAATGGGGGCTGCGGCACCGCCTAGATGGAGAATCCTAATGCCTCCTTGATTCCAACGCCATGCCACATTGGCCCCAAAGCGTCGTCCTCCCTCGCGATCGTGGTTAATGCTAATGCCTTGGATTTTGATGCCGTTAATCTCGTAAACGCCTGGTTCGTAGAGAACTTTCGGATTTCCTGGCAATCCTTCAGCCGATCCCTCATCCCAAAGTAGGCTGCTGACGAGAACCAGATCGGCTTGCACTTTGGGGACGCGATATTGGGCCGTACAGCCGATCGCCCGAAAGGGATTGACCAAAATCCGCATCCCGCTTCCGCTAAACAAAAAGCAAGTATGTCCGAGATATTCCACTAGCAGCGATCCGCCGCCTGTACTCTGGGCCTGTGCGCGATCGCCACTCCATCCCGCAATCCAAGTTGTTCCACTTGCTGTTAGTAAACTTGCTCCAGCGTAACGGATTAACTGTCGCCGTTTCATGAGAATTTTGTCCTCTGTAGTCAGTTGTTAGCTAGATCGCATCTTACCAATAACTAATAACCAACCCCTAATCGAGAGATTTGAGGAAATTTCGCAGCAGTTGCTTGCCTGAAGTCGTCAAAATGCTTTCTGGATGAAATTGAACGCCTTGTATGTGGGGATAGTATTTATGGCGGAGTCCCATCACCGTGCCATCTTCTACCCATGCGGTGATTTCTAGGACTTCTGGCAGGGTTTGGCGATCAACGACCAAACTGTGATAGCGAGTGGCGGTAAAAGGAATGTCTAATCCGGCAAAAACGCCAAGATTTTCATGGTGAATTTCTGAAGTCTTGCCATGCATTAACACGGGTGCGGGAACAATTTTGCCTCCAAAGACTTGACCGATACTTTGGTGCCCCAAGCAAACCCCTAAAATCGGCATCGTTGCGCCAAGTTTTTCGATTACTTCTAGGGAGATACCTGCATCTTTGGGATAACCTGGCCCTGGAGAAATGACGATCCCATTGGGTTGAAGCTGACGGATAGTGTCGATGTCAATGTGATCGTTACGATAAACTTGAATGTCTGAGGCGACGGGGAATTCTTCGCCTAGTTCTCCGAGATATTGCACTAAATTGTAGGTAAAACTGTCGTAATTATCAATAACCAGAATCAATGTATCTCTCCTTATTAATTTTGAATTCTGGTAGCCAATTTTTCTACACAATTAGAGTTAGTAGAGGTGGAAGTAGAATAAAACTTGCCACTAACAAAGCAGCTATCGCAGAAATGAGAACTGCACCAGCCGCGCAGTCCTTAGCTATTTTAGCAAGCTCGTGGTAAGACTGACCGACGGTAAGATCGACGACGGATTCAAGAGCGGTATTTAATAATTCCAATACCATGACCAGGGCGCAGGTTAAGGTCAAGATGGACATTTCTACGGCGTTTACCTTTAAGAAAAGCCCTAGTGTTATGGCCAGGATAGCAATCGTGGTATGAATGCGAAAATTACGCTGAGTCACAAACGCATAGCTAACCCCTGCCCAAGCATATTGAAAACTCGTCCTGAGATTGGGGGCTATTTGCCAAGCGAGTGATCGCCGAGAAGAGGTTTTTAATTCGTAGGCCGCCAGAGGAGTTTGAGCGATTGACTTAGATTTGAGGGGAGAAGGAAGGTATACGGAGTTAAGGGCTTTCGCGTCAGTCGATTGAGTCATGTTTTTAAAATTGAATTTCATAGTGACTAGCCGTCTTCAAAAGATAATTAAAACTTTTTTTATAATCTGTTCTACCAGAACAATTAACCGATCGCCATTAAGATAGCAGTCCGATGATTTTCAACAGTGTCTCTTGTTGAGAAAGCATTTTGATGAGACCCTCTTCATCGGGATGATCCCAACCCAATAGATGAAGAAATCCGTGAGACGCTAACCAGGCAAGTTCTATTGCTAGAGAATGTCCTTGTTGTTGAGCCTGGCGATCGGCGGTTTCGACGGATATAATAATATCTCCAAGATACAAAGGCTCCAATTCGGAAAATTCTTCTGGAAGTTGAGGAGCATCTACCTCTAAAGCAGCGAAGGCTAGTACGTCTGTAGGCTGATTTTTATGGCGGTATTGAGCATTGAGCCTCTGAATTTCTTCATCCCCAGTTAAGCGCAGCGATAGTTCGTAAGCATCTGCTTTGGGAATGTTGGGATACATCGCTTCTAGCCAATTTTGCAACCAACTCGTCCAAGACGCTAGGGCGATCGGGCAAACTATTGAGGAAGGCTCGAAAAAAACATCCTGAAAATTTACGTCAATTGCTAGTGTCGGTTTAAGAGAGGATGCCATGTCTTGCTTGTAGAAACAATTGATTGAACTAACTGATTACTGATTGGTGATTGGTGATCGGTGACTAGTGACTGGGAAAAGAATTAATCCTTTCATCCAAAATCCTTTCATCCAAAATCCAAAATCTGATAACTGATACTAGCGAGTTAGGTAAGAAACACCAATCAGAAAAGCAAGTAAGCTGACGGTCGTGAGGAAAAAGTGTTTCAGAGATGTTCCTCGTTTACGTACCATGTTACGCATGGCAAGTTTGACATAACTAGGTTCCGGTTCAACTTTGACAGGTTGTGAGGTTAATCCGTCTGGCGTTTGAGTTGGCGTGGAGGAATCGCTCATAGAATTTTAGGTGTTAGCAGGTTCAGTAAAAACACTAACGGTGAATGACTGCCTTCAATGTAACAGTTTATTACTAAAACCACTACTGAGCGCACTAAAAAAGAAGCTAAGAATTTTTCTACTAACTCTAAATCCGTCCCGAAAAGATAAAAGTATGCTCAGACTCAGCAATGAGCGAGAGAGTAGCGGGTTTTTGGCTAACCTTTTAAGGATTCTTTCTCTTAAGAATCTGCCCTGATTCATCGGGCAGAGTGTCAAAATTAAAGGGTGGGTCGTGTAGGAGTGGCTAAATTGCGAAAAGCGATCGCGCATGGCGAATCTTTACCAGAAGACTTTGATGTCTCGATCACTTTACCGGAAGTTCTAGAAAAAGCAGCGCAAGAAACGACGGGAATTACTTATCTCCAACAGGACGGATCAGAAGTTTTTCAGTCTTACGCCGAGTTACTCAGACAAGCTAAATGTATCCTTGGTGGTTTGAAAGCGTTGGGATTACAACCTCAAGATCAAGTCATTTTCCAGCTTCAGCATCATCCAGATTTTCTGGCAACCTTGTGGGGATGTTGGTTGGGCGGTTTTGTCCCCGTACCCCTTGCGATCGCGCCTAGCTATACTCCTGATAATAGTAAAGCCAATTTGCTCTACCATGCTTGGCAATTGTGCGATCGCGCCTTAATTATCACTCATCAAGAATTAGTCCCTGCTGTTCGTTCTTTTTCTGAGGACTTTCATGCCGTTGCCATTGACGAACTACAAAGCTACAAGCCTTATTATAACTGGCATTCAAGCAATCCCGACGACCTTGCCCTATTGCTGATGACTTCTGGTAGCACTGGTGTACCTAAAGGAGTGATGTTGAGTGCCCGCAATTTGCTAGTCAGCGCCTTTGGTATGGCCAAAGTCAATCGTCTTTCCCAAGAAGATATTACCTTGAACTGGATGCCTCTAGAGCATGTGGCTAGTTTAGTAATGTTCCATTTTACGGAAGTTTATTTGGGTTGTCAGCAAATTCACGTCTCCAATGAGATAGTGTTACAAAATCCATTAGAATGGTTGGACTTGTGTGATCGCTATCGAGTAACGGCAACTTGGGCACCCAATTTCGCCTATGGTTTAATCAACGAGCGAGTAGAAGCCATTAGTCAACCGCGTTGGGAGCTTTCTTGTCTGCGTTGGATGGGCAATGGTGCGGAAGCTGTTGTAGGCAAGACGACTAGACGTTTTCTGGAGTTACTAGCGCCTCACGGATTAGCGAGTACCGCCGTTAGTCCTGGTTATGGGATGTCAGAAACTTGTTCGGGAATCGTCCATTCTCATCGATTTTCCCTAAAATCAAGCTTAGATGACGAACCGTTTGTCGAGGTGGGATTGCCGATTCCTGGCGTGTCTTTGCGGATTGTCAATGAGGAAAATCAAGTCGTTGCAGAAGGCACAATCGGATTACTTCAGGTCAAAGGACTGACCGTTACTTCAGGATATTACAAAAGACCCGATCGCGATCACGAGATTTTTACAGAAGATGGTTGGTTTAATACAGGTGATTTAGGTTTTTTGCGAGAGGGACGCTTAACAATTACCGGCCGTCAGAAAGAAGTCATTATTATTAATGGAGTTAATTATTTTAACCATGAAATTGAAGCCGTTGTTGAAGAAGTTGACGGCATAGAAGTTTCCTACACAGCCGCTTGTGCCGTTCGAGGAAGTGAAGAGACAACGGATAAATTAGCAATTTTTTTCACTCCATCTGAGACATTCGAGCTAACATCTTTAATTAAAACAATACGCAAAATATTAGTCAGTAAAATTGGCGTATATCCAGATTATTTGATTCCCGTAAAAAGAGACATTATTCCCAAAACTGCAATTGGAAAAATTCAACGCCAGCAACTCAGTAAGCGTTTTGAATCCGGCGAATTTGATTCAAATGTTGCTCAAATTAATACTTTAATCAACAGTCTAAATCCAAGTGATTTACCTCGAAGCGATTTAGAATGCCAAATAGCAGAAATCTGGCAAGAATTTTTAGGCATTAGACAAGTTGGCCTTCATGACAATTTCTTTGAATTGGGCGGAAATTCTTTGTTACTGATGCAAGTGTTAGCTAAATTGCAAGAGGGCCTTGGAAAACAACTGTCTTCGGTAGAACTTTTTCAATATCCAACCATTGCTGCTTTAGCTCAATATTTAAGTCAGGAACCTACAGAAATAAACGCTGCTCAACAAGGACAACAAAGGGCAGAACGTCGGCGTAAAAATCGAAGTACAGATATTGCTGTAATTGGGATGTCTTGTCGCTTTCCAGGTGCCAAAAATATTGATGAATTCTGGCAAAATTTATGTGAGGGAGTAGAATCAATTTCCTTTTTTACGGATGAAGAAATTCTTGAGTCAGGAATCGATCCCCAACTTTTAAAAAATCCAAATTACGTAAAAGCTAGTCCCATTTTGGAGGATATAGAGCTATTCGATGCTGAATTTTTCGGTTACAGTCCCAAAGAAGCTGAATTAATCGATCCACAACAGCGAATTTTACTCGAATGTGCCTGGGAAAGTCTAGAAAATGCGGGTTACAATCCTCTGATTTATCAAAGTGAAATTGCCCTTTATGCTGGCGCTTCTGCCAATACTTATTTACTCAATAATGTCTATCCAAACCGTCACCAAATTGATGAAAATGACAATCTACAAATAGTCAATTTAGGTTCTATGGCTGGCTTTCAAATGACTGTTGCCAACGATAAAGATTTTCTAACAACGCGAGTTTCTTATAAGTTAAATCTCACGGGAGCTAGCGTTAATGTGCAAACAGCTTGTTCAACATCCCTAGTAGCAATTCACATGGCGTGTCAAAGCTTGATTGCTGGCGAATGCGATATAGCGCTAGCTGGTGGCGTTTCCGTTCACGTTCCTCAAAAAGTCGGCTATTTGTATCAAGAAGGAACAATTTTATCTCCTGACGGTCATTGTCGGGCATTTGACGCTAATGCACAAGGAACGCTGTTTGGGAGTGGTGCAGGAATTGTCGTTCTCAAGCGACTTGAAGAGGCTGTCAGCGACGGAGATTGTGTCTATGCTGTCATTAAAGGGTCAGCTTTCAATAATGATGGTGGCACGAAAGTAGGGTATTTTGCACCTAATAGCGACGGACAAGCGAAGGTTATTGCAGAAGCGATCGCAATAGCTGGTGTTGAGGCAGAAACGATAAGCTATGTAGAGGCACACGGCACGGGAACGCTTCTGGGAGATCCCATTGAAATGACGGCACTAACCCAAGCCTTTCGCAATAGTACCAGCAAAAAAGGTTTCTGTGCGATCGCTTCGGTGAAAACAAATGTCGGACATCTCAATATTGCTTCTGGCGTTGCAGGGTTTATCAAGACAGTCCTATCGCTTTATTACAAAAAAATACCTGCTAGTTTGCATTTTGAAAAACCTAACCCTCAGATCGATTTTGCAAATAGTCCTTTTTTTGTTAATACAATTCTGAAAGATTGGGAAACTAAAGGTTATCCTCGTCGTGCTGGGGTTAATTCTTTAGGGATTGGCGGGACGAATGTTCATGTAGTTTTGGAAGAATTTCAGGCAAAGACGATCCCCCCTACCCCCCTTAAAAAGGGGGAATGGCGCAGAGAGAAAATAGAAGATTCTAGTCATATTCTTGCGTTATCGGCCAAAAGTGAGAAAGCATTAAGAGAGTTAGCGCAGAGATACGACGACTTTTTGGAGTTGAATTCAGAGATATCGCTAGCTTATGTTTGTTTTACAGCGAATACGGGGCGATCGCACTTTGATTATCGTCTTTGTCTGATTACTGAATCTATCCCACAATTGCGAGAACAGTTAAAAGGGTATTTGACTGGCAAGGAAGTTCCTGGCGTATTAAGCGGACAAGTGTTGAATAGTCAGCGTCCAAAGATCGCTTTTTTATTTACTGGACAAGGTTCGCAATATGTCGGAATGGGACGAGAACTCTATGAAACTCGGCCTACTTTTCGTGCTGCTTTGGATCAATGTGCAGTAATTCTCGAACCCTACCTAGAAAAACCTTTATTGGAAGTTCTTTATCCACAGAGAACAGGAAAAAATGACCCAATCACCAGTCTCCTTGATGAAACTGTTTACACTCAACCTGCCCTATTTGCCCTCGAATATGCCTTGTATGAACTTTGGAAATCTTGGGGCATAGAACCAACTGCCGTTATGGGACATAGCGTCGGGGAATATGTTGCTGCTTGCGTGGCGGGAGTATTTAGCTTAGAAGATGGATTAAAACTCATTGCTGCTAGAGGAAGATTGATGCAGGCATTGCCACAAGATGGGGGGATGGTTGCCGTTTTTGCGAGTGAGGAAATAGTCAGTGCTGCGATTAGATCCTACCAAGGACAAGTCGCCATAGCAGCGATCAACGGTTCTGAAAATATCGTCATTTCTGGCAAGCGAAAAGCCATAGAAATTGTCATTGCCAACTTGGAGGCACAGGGAATTCAGACTAAACAGCTTAATGTTTCCCATGCTTTTCACTCTCCTTTGATGGAACCCATGCTGGCAGAATTTGCAAAAGTGGCTCGTCAGGTTACTTATTCCACGCCTCAAATAGAATTAATTTCTAACCTCACTGGAGAATCTATTAATACAGAAATCGCAACTCCCGAATATTGGTGCCGCCACATTCAACAACCTGTCAGGTTTGCTCGGAGTATAGAAACGCTGCATGGACTAGGATATCAAGCTTTTGTAGAAATTGGGGCCAAACCGACTCTTATTGGTATGGGATGTTCTTGTGTTCCAGAAACAAATAAGCTATGGCTTCCTAGTTTGCGTCCAGGTTATTCTGACTGGCAACAATTGTTTGAGAGTTTGGCGCAATTATATATACAAGGAGTCACTGTAGATTGGTTTGGGTGCGATTCCCTTCTCCTTCGGAGACGCTATCGCGAACGGGAGCGCTTCGCGGATCGCGATTATCTTTGTTACAGAGTAGCACTGCCAACTTATCCTTTTCAACGAAAACGTTACTGGATTGAAGCTAATCCAAAATCAGATACCCCCCTTAAAAAGGAAGTAATCCAAAATCTGATCCTCCCCCACCCCCCCTTAAAAAGGGAGGAATCCCAAATCCAAAATCCCTATCATCCTTTGCTTGGGCAAAAATTGCGATCGCCCCTGAAAGAGATTATCTTTACTTCTCAATTAACGTCAGATACACCAGCTTTTCTCAAAGATCATTGTATTTTTCAAAAAGTCGTTTTGCCTGGAACGGCTTACCTAGAAATGGCATTGGCAGCAGGTGTGATGGAACTAAAGTCTACAAATTTAGTACTCGAAAAGGTAACGATACAACAAGCACTGATTTTAAGTGAAAAAGCTCAAACTATTCAATTAATTTTAAAGAAAGAATCAGCAGTAACTCAGTTTCAAATTTATAGTTTAGTCTCGGAAAATGATGAGTCTTGGCAACTACATTGTTCGGGAAATATTGTCGTAGAAGAACGAAATTCAGAACCAGATTGCTTGGATTTAACTCAATTGCGAGGACAATTCACTAACGAACTTTCAGGAGAAACTTTTTATCAACAATGTCGAGAGCGAGGAATTAATTATGGTTCAAGTTTTCGTGCGATCACTCGCTCCTGGAGTCAAGAGGGTGAAAGCCTTGGTTTGATTCGGTTGCCAGCAAGATTAGCCTCAGAAATTTCTATTTATCAGTTTCATCCTGTCCTGCTCGATGCCTGTTTTCAAGTTATTTTTGCGGCTCTTCCACAATCTTTACAATCTGAAACCTATTTACCAGTAGGGTTAGAACGATTTCATCTCTATCGATCTCCCCAACAAACTTTGTGGAGTCATGTTCGATTGCGTCCTTTTAATCGCTCCAATCCAGAAAGTTTAATCGCTGATGTACGCCTGTTTGATGAAGCTGGAAACCTAGTTGCTCAAGTCGATGGGCTGTCCTCCAAACGAGCTAGCCAACAAGCTTTGTTAGACATTTCCGAAAAGTCTTGGTACGATTGGCTTTACGAAGTGCAGTGGCAACCTAAAAGCCGCTCTCCCCTACCCTCCTCAGAAAAGACAGGAAGTTGGCTAATTTTTGGCGATCGCGATGGGATGACGCAGCAATTAGCAACACGCCTAGAATCTCAAAAACAGTCTTATATCCTTGTTCGTCGAGGAAAGCAATACAAGCAGTCAGGGCAACATTTTCAAATCAATCCTAGCAATCGAGAAGATTTTCAGCGACTTTTCTCCGAAATACTTGACAATTTCCCTCTTTTGTGCAATGTAATCTATTTGTGGAGTCTGGATACACCAGAAACTCAGTGCTTAGTGTCAACTCATCTAAAAACGGTTGTAAAGCAAGGATGTAGTAGTGTTTTATATTTAGTTCAAGCTTTAGTTAGGGCAGATTTTTCTCATCCGCCTCGTCTGTGGTTAGTGACTAGAGGCACTCAACCCATCAAAACCAACAATCTATGTATCCCAAACATTAGTCAGTCTTATCTCTGGGGAATGGGAAAAGTAATTGCCCTGGAACATCCAGAGTTTAAGTGTGTGCGGCTCGATCTCGCGCCAAAATCGACAGAAAATGAGGCAGAAGTTTTATTTGAAGAAATTCAGTCGCCAGATACAGAAGACGAAATCGCTTTTCGAGATGGAAACCGTTATGTAGCAAGGTTAGTCCGTAGCTTCCTCACAGAAGAAGGTAGAGGGATAAAATTGGCGGGAGATACAATACCGGTTCGATTAGAAATTGAGCATCGAGGAACGCTGGATAACCTGAAGTGGCAAGCAACAACGCGCCGTCAACCTGATGCTGGAGAAGTAGAAATACAAGTTCGTGCTACGGGATTGAATTTTAGAGATGTCCTGAATGCGCTCGATTTATATCCTGGCGATCCTGGGCTTTTGGGACTAGAATGTGCTGGTGAGGTAGTTGCCATTGGGCAAGGCGTGCGAGATTTGCAAATAGGAGACTCAGTAATTGCGATCGCACCTGGAAGTTTCAGTCAGTACGTTACGGTTAATGCTGCTCTTGTAGTACGCAAGCCAGAAAATCTGAGTTTCGAGGAAGCCGCCACGATTCCTGGAGCATTTTTAACGGCATACTATACTTTACATCACCTCGCCAAAATTTCAGCAGGCGATCGCGTTTTGATTCATGCGGCGGCGGGAGGAGTAGGATTAGCGGCTATTCAACTTGCCCAGCAAGCGGGGGCCGAGATTTTTGCTACGGCTTCTCCTAGTAAGTGGGAATTCCTTGAGTCTTTGGGAGTGAAACAGATTATGAACTCTCGAACCCTAGATTTCGCCGACGAAGTGATGTCTAAGACTCAAGGGGAAGGAGTAGATATTGTTCTCAATTCCCTAGCAGGAGAGTTTATTCCTAAGAGTTTATCGGTTTTAAGTCCCAAAGGTCGCTTTATAGAAATTGGCAAAACTAATGTTTGGGAAGCTAGCCAAGTTGCTCAGTTAAAGCCGAATATTTCCTATTTTCTCGTCGATTTAGTCCAGGTAACGCAACAACAGCCCGATCTGATCCAATCGATGTTGCGCCAATTAAGGCAACAGTTCCAATCTAGCAGTCTCAAGCCATTGCCCTGCAAAATCTTCTCAAGCGATCGCGTTATCGATGCCTTCCGTTTCCTGCAACAGGCAAAGCATATCGGTAAGATTGTTGTTTGTGACAATTCACCCTTGAAAAACGATAGCACCTATCTCATTACTGGCGGTTTGGGAGGGTTGGGGTTACAAGTCGCTTGCTGGATGGTCAACAAAGGAGTACGACACTTGATTTTAGTCGGACGCAGCAAACCTTCGCAAGCAGCACAAGAAACGATTAGGCAACTAGAACAAGTCGGTGCTAATGTTCATGTCGTTCAAGCTGACGTATCCAATCGGGATGATGTTGCTCGAATCATAAAATCCAAAATCCCATTACGAGGTATTATTCATGCGGCTGGAATTCTCGATGATGGCGTTTTAATGGAACAAAGTTGGGAGCGTTTTGAGCGGGTTATGGCTCCTAAAATAGAAGGTGCATGGAATTTACATTTAGAAACTCAGAATTATCCCTTAGATTTCTTTATTTTATTCTCTTCTGCGGCTTCTCTGGTGGGTTCTGCGGGTCAAGCTAACTACTGTGCGGCCAATGCCTTTCTAGATGCTCTAGCTTATTATCGCCGCTCTCTAGGGCTTCCTGGAACCAGTATTAACTGGGGAAGTTGGGAAAGTGTGGGGATGGCTACTCGATTAAGGACTCAAATTCAGTCTAGATTATCAGAGCAAGGATTGGGCGCGATCGCACTCGAATCAGGATTGCAAATTTTAGAAGAATTGCTCAAGCAAAATGTCACTCAAGTTGGTGTATTGCCTATAGATTGGTCAATTTTTCGCAAACCATTTCCTTTTTTTGAGGAAGTAATGCCTGTATCTGAGGAAAAAATACCGCAACAATCTGATTTTCTTGAGCAGTTAAAGGGAACAATAATCAGCGATCGCAAGCGTCTTTTGATTGCTCATATTCGTTCTCATGTAGCCAAAATTCTAGGTATTCACGTACCAGATTCTATAGAAATTCAGCAAGGACTTTCTGAGTTAGGAATGGATTCACTAGCTTCTGTGGAACTGAGAAATCGTCTGCAAACGAGCTTACAATTTACTTTACCTTCTACTCTAATTTTTGACTATCCAACGATAGGCGCGATCGCCGATTATCTTGAAACACAAGTTTTTTCTTCTAGGCGCGATCAAATCGAAAAAGCAACTGAATACGAACACCCAAAATCGACACTTACTGAAATACAGCACCTTTCAGATGAGGAAGCTGAGGCGATGCTACTCGATGAACTGAAAAATATAGAAACGTTTCTTTAATTAAAAATCGACATTAGCTTTATTGAGATTGGCATTTTCCAAGATTGCTCCAGTTAAATCTGCCTGACTTAAATCGGCACCGTTGAGATCGACATCGCTCAAATTAGTTCCGCAAAGAATTGCTCCCATTAATTTAGCATTTCTCAAACTCGCACCTGTCAAATTAGCATAACTTAGATCGGCGGCGACTAATTTGGCTCCATCTAATTGCGTGTGTTGTAAATTGGCACCTCTTAAATTAGCACCAATCAGATTAGCAGTACTTAAATTCACGCCGATTAATTCTGCATTACTTAAATCGATGTTTTGAAAATTTCTTCCGCCTAAAGCATATCTTTTTAAGAGTTCGCTGGCATCGGTTACATTAATTTCTCGTTTGGGAGGACGGTGAAAGGTAAATATAAATGTGTCTTTACTTTGAATCACGCGCTGAATTTCTTCATACATTGGATAGACACCAATCCCACTTAATTTTACCCAGGCTCTTGTTCTAGTTAAAGCAATAAATAATTGATTTCGCAAGCGAATATTGCTTTCATCTTTGGCAACGTTATCTACTCCGACTATGTATACCATGTCTGCTTCATTTCCTTTAGCACGATGAATCCGAGAAATCGTAATTGCGCCTTCGTGCCAAAATTTATTGGGATCGCGATCGCTCGTTTCACTGGTTAAGATATTGCACTGACTATTGCCAGGAAGAAAAATATCAATTCCTTGTTTCATTAAAAAATTCGCTACATGACTTTCGAGTTTAACCGCATCAAAATAATCTCCCACAATAATGACAAGAATTTCTTGACTGGGACGCAACCCATCGTATCTAAGATTGTGTTGAATACTTTTTGCCAAAGCAGATAATTCTTGCTGTCGAGATTGATAAATTTGTAACTCAATAACTTCTCCTTGCCAAAGTTCGGGAATGGGATTGGGAGAATTTTTACGAGGACGCTTAAGGGTAATTTTTTGACCAGAAGTGAAACGTCCTTGGACTTGATAACCGATTGCTTTCCATTCTTCAGTTCGGGTAATTCCTGTTAGCATTCCTTCAGGACGCAACAATCCCATCCCAATTCCATGTGCAGCAGTTATAATTTGATGAGGCGTGCGATAACAACGGCGCATGATTTCACTTTTTTGAATGCCATTTTTATATTTTCCAGTGACTAAATGACCTAGTTCTTCTCCAAATAGTTCGCTGGCGGTGGGAATGGTCAAACTTTCTAAACTTTGTGCTTCATCATAGGCCCAAATTAATCGTCTTTGTTCTGGATGAACGGAATTGACAGGTCGTAAGGTTTGATAGGCCATCCAGTAGAAGGGTTGTTTGTTTTGAAATTTAAATTTATCGGCCATTAAATCTTGACCTTCATCGATTAAAATAGCATCGAATAATTGAGGAATTGCGGTTTCTTTTAAGAGGTAATTACAAGCTTCTGCTAAGGCTTCATTTGGTTGTTTACTGATTGTTTCGTTAACAGTTAAAGGATGAATACCAGCCACTTTGCAAATCCAACTATATAAGCCAGGTTGTTTTCTTGAACCCCAGGCATGAAAGATTTTTAAATTAGGATTTTTAGGCTCATATCCTTGTTGGTTATTGCTAAAATGAAGCAACCATTTATCAATTTGTTGGATGATGGGATAGTAAAGACTGCGAGAAAAGAAAACAAAAGCCACTTGCCAATCAGGATATTTTAGATGTATATGAGCAGCTTTTTGACATAATAAAACGGTTTTTCCTGAACCTGCAATTCCTCGAATTCGTTGAGTTCCTGGAGGAATTTCTTTGGCAATTTTTTCTTGTTGCCAGTCGAATTCAGAGATGTGCGATCGCAATTGTTGTAAAATCTTGCCTCGACTTTGAGAAGGGGTTAAAACACGATGAGAGGGTTGACAAAAAACAGGCGTTCCCGCAAGCAAGGAAAGCAGTAATTTCCATTGTTTAAAAGTCAGTTGATTCCCTCGTACAACTGGTGGCGTTTTTTGAATGAGTTCGCCAAAAAATGAATTGGAAGATAGATGATCTTTAAATAAAATAGGGGGATTACTAGGCAGTTGATGAAAGCCTTTTTCTTGCCATTGTCGTTCGCTAATTAAGGGTAAAGCAACCAATACTCGTGCCGTAATTTGCTGTTTTAAAATGGGTTCGCGATCGCAGTATTCAAGCAGGGCAAATAATTGATTTTCTGCTTGTTGATAGGGGTTGCCAAATTGGGTATAAAAGTTTTGGTATTCCCAGCGATGGCCAGTAATATTAACGATTTGATCTATCGCTATCGATTTGACTTCAATAACGATTAAACCCAGTCCGCGATCGACAATTAAAATATCGGGTTCTTTACGAAATTTTCCGACTTGCGAAAAGATAGGATAGCGCCAATAACCAATACAGTCGCGATCGGCAAAGTTGGCTCGGACGCTATCCCAAACTAATTGTTCTCCAGTTTCTCCACTACTTCCTAATGGTTCAGTGGTAATAAACTTGTGGCTTGAAAATTCTTGAACCACAGACTTTTATTCGTAGCGGCGATTGCGTTTTCTGACGATCCAAATAATAAACCAAATAAGCAAGCTTAGCAAAACAATTTTAGAAACCGGCCCCATATATTCATCTACTAATTCATAGTGATCTCCTAAAAGATATCCAGCCGTTGTCAAAAACAGTACCCATAAAAGTGTTCCTAAAGTAGAGTAAAGAAGAAAGGGAATAAACGACATATCATTGATCCCGGCGGGTAAAGAAATTAAAGTGCGAACGCCTGGAACTAAGCGACCAAAAAATACAGCTTTTACTCCATGACGACTAAACCAATTGTTAGCTTTTCTGATATCTTTAGAGGAAACAGTAATCCATTTACCATATTTATCTGCTAGATGTTCTAAACGTTCCTCGCTCAAAATTTTACCGGCATAGTACCAAGGAAACGCACCTAAAACAGTTCCCACTACGCCTGCAAGTACGGCTGGAATAAATGCCATTTTTCCCTGTGCTATGGTGAACCCCGCTAGTGGCATAATGAGTTCTGAGGGGATGGGAGGAAATAGGTTTTCCAAAAACATCAATAAGGCAATTCCCGTGTATCCCAGGGAATTCATCGTATTTGTAATCCATTCAGCCATAGAGTCAATTTTTGCGATCGAACTTGACAAATTATAGGCTTAATGAATATTTCTGTACAGTAGCAGTTATCAGTTATCAGTTATCAATCCCCAATCCCCAATCCCCAATCACCAATCCCCAATCCCCAATCCCCAATCCCCAATCCCCAATCCCCAATCCCCAATC
>CAYTUO010000045.1:0-17110 GCA_964441015.1 uncultured Pleurocapsa sp. | reverse complement strand
TCATTTTTTAGTTAATTACTAATAGTTTAGCATAATATCTCCTGAAGAACCAAAAGATATAAATCGATGTTTGTCTAACTTAACAGCTTCAAAACAGAGATCTATAAATGTTCTTTTTGTAGTATTTCTTGTGCTAAGTCCATGACAGAGAATTAAATATCGTTCATCTTTAATCGCATACCATAAACGAGCAATAGATTCAGTTAAAAAATGACCATAATGCTCTCCAATTCCTCCTACATAAATAAATTTTTTAAAGATCTTTTTTAAGGGTTTTGTCAGTTTGATTTTATCCGGTGCTTTAGTAACTAGTTGAGTATGATTGTAACCCCGATATAAACAGCTATCATTAATCCTTATCCCCTCACTTGAATATAAACAGTGATATTGAGGCATATATATTACGTCATTAAAAATTTTTATTTTGGGAGAAGCCTTAAAAACTCTAAA
This sequence comes from uncultured Pleurocapsa sp., assembly GCA_964441015.1. Taxonomy (GTDB): domain Bacteria; phylum Cyanobacteriota; class Cyanobacteriia; order Cyanobacteriales; family Microcystaceae; genus Hydrococcus. Next base: position 16,660 of record CAYTUO010000045.1, on the reverse strand, counting down.
GTTTTCTGAAAGAGAATCTAAATATGATTGCTTATAATTATAAAAAGTTGGGGTTTGTCCTCCCCACTTTTCTGAAATTATTGTTGCTGGAGTATCTAAAGTTTCTGGAAGATATTTGATGGAGTGATTATTGTATTTAATTTGAAGTCGATCTTCTTGGAAGTTTGGATCTATTTGTTGGCTTCTGAATAATAAATATTGGCTTAGTTTCTTATCTATTCTTTGTTGAATATTTTTTAAATTGGTTAATATATTTGAGAACTTCATGCTAGTTTTCTCAAGTAAGCAAAAATTTTCTGATTGTTATGCTAAATTATATTTAAGAAAATTTTGTATCTTTTGTTACAGTTTTAGATTTATTATTTTGTAATAAGAATTTGAAAGTTGCAAAGTTGCTAGCGATTAAAAGCGATCGCACTCTGTTCTCAAAGGCGATCGCTTGAACCTAAACTCACTCTATCTCAATTCCCGTTCCGTTCTAGAGAAACCACTCGTTCGTCCATAGGAATATAGGAAAGCGCGTGATCGCCTGTATAAATTTGAGTAGGACGATAAATTCGATTGACTTCTAACTGCTCTTTCCAATGAGCTAGCCAACCGGCAACCCGCGAGATCCCAAAGATTGGCGTAAACAGATCGCTAGGAATTCGCAACTTCCGATAAACCAAACCGGAGTAGTAATCTACATTGGGATAAATTCCCCTTTCCCCAAATCCTTTCTCTTCTACAAGTACCTTTTCGAGCTTGACAGCAATGTCATAATACTCGTCGTGACCATGCTTTTCAAATAGCTCCTCTGCCCAATTTTGCAACATCGTCGCACGGGGATCTTTCACTTTCCAAACACGATGTCCAAAACCCATGAATTTATGTTTTGGGTTTTTCTCCAAGCACTTTTCTACATAAGGACGGACATTTTCTACCGAGCCAATTTCTTCGAGCATCGACAAAACTTCTTCATTAGCTCCTCCATGTAACGGCCCGGCTAGAGTTCCCACAGCAGAAGCAATCACCGCATAAGGATCGGTCAAAGTCGAAGCAGTCACCCTCGCCGAAAAGGTAGAAGCATTCATTGTATGTTCGGCGTGGAGGATCAAGCAACGGTCAAAAATCTGAGCTTCTTGGGGATCGGGTATCCGCTCGGTGAGCATATATAAAAAGTTAGCCGAATAGTCTAACTTATCATTGGGTTGAATGGGATCGTTTCCCCGACGCATCATATGGAACGCCGCTACCATCGTGGGAATTTTTGCCAGCAAGCGCACGACTGCTGCTCGGATATAGGCGGGATTGTCTAAAGCTCGACGGGAGTAAAATAGCCCTAGTGCTGCCGCCGATGCTTGTAGCGCATCCATCGGGTGTCCCGTTTCTGGAAAGCATTTCATCATGTCCCGAATGCGATACTTGATGCGCCGATGGTAGCGAATTTCCAGCTCAAAAGCAGCGAGTTCTTCTTTAATCGGTAGTTTACCCCAGATTAAAAGATAGGCTACTTCAAGAAAGGTACTTTTTTCTGCGAGTTCCTCTATGGGAATACCGCGATATTCGAGAACACCCTTGCTTCCGTCTATATAACTAATGCTAGATTGAGCAGCAGGAATTCCTGCTAAGCCTGGCTTATATTCGCAAACTGTTGTCATAGTCCTATTCGTGTCTTTGCTACTACCTGAAGCTAACTTACCTTAAGATGCTCTGAAGTTTTCTGTTTTACCAAAATGCTTTAATGATTGGTTAGAGCAACCATTTAGGCGAGGTCAATAAAAATAGTTCGCTGTTGCCTATTGGGGTTTCTTTATCTGGCAGAAGTAATCCGATCGCACCTGCTTTTTTCAGCAGTAATTTTTCTTTTGAATCGCCCCACACGAGAATTTCTGCCCAATTTCCCAAGTCGGGTTGATGGCCGACTAAGGCAAGACAGCTATTTTCTTTATTGTACCGAGATTCCAGCCACCAATTCACCCAATCGTGAAGATCTCCATCGGGGGCTAAGGCGGCAAATTCTTCTAGGCGATCGCTCAGCCCCGCTTTTTGCAAAATTTCAGCCGTTTGAGCCGCCCTGACTAAAGGACTGGTCAAAATTAAGTCGAATCGCAAACCGATTTCATAGAAACGTTGAGCGACTTGTTGTGTTTTGGCGCGACCTTTATCCGTCAGAGGTCGTTCTTCATCATTGGGATACTTGACCGGATCGCGATCGCCTGCAATACCATGACGGATCAGATAAAGTTCCATGACTCAGTAATTGGTGATTGGTGAGAAGGTGATTGGTGAGAAGGTGATTGGGAATTAGTTCACTGATAACTGATAACTGGTAACTGGTAACTGATAACTGCTCCCCATTCCCCATTAAGTATGAATTACTTTATCATCAGGGTTAACCAAGCGTAAAAGTTTTTGCTTGATTTGGTTGTCAAATACTTCCCATTTGAGCTTAGTATATTCGGCATTGTCGTTGCTGCCGCTCAAAAAGCCCACTGGAATCTCAAAACCTCCTGCCATATTTCTGCCACCACCATAGAAGCGTCCCTGACCGTCTTGACCGAGGGCTTCTTTAAGGAATTCATCTGGATCTAGCGTGAGTTTATTGGTTCTCAGGGAACCGATCACAACTTCTATCTCGTTGTCTTCATCGTGAACGATTCCGTAGACAACTGCCGTGTGAACGTTTTCTTCGGTGACGAGAAAATCAGCCGCTTGAGGAATCGCATCGCGATCGTCGTAGCGTAAATAACCGACACCCGCAATGGAAAAATTATTTTTGATCTTGCGATTTTTTAGCGATCGCTCGATCACGTCCATCACGCGCCTAGAACGGGCTGATTGCAAAACGGCGCTGAGAAGCTGACAATCATAAAATCGAGTTAAATAGGCTGCCGCCAGTAAATCTTCTTCTTGAGCTTGTAGAAGACCATTGGTATCCGATCGCACCCCATGCATCAGCGCAGTGGCACATTTAACATGAGTCTTATTGCTGCTGTTAAAGGTCAATAGCCCTGCTTGAATGTATTGGGTCAAAATCGTGGCTGTGGCTCGAATTTGCGGGCGCAGATCGACAAATTCCGCCTCAATTTCTCCTTGTTTGCTGTGGTGATCGATGACGACGACGATAGGAATATTTGCCTGTTTGACGAGGGGAATGAGTTGGCTGGTATTTCCTTGACTATCTACCAGAACGCAACCTTTATAAACCGACAAATCCCGATCTTTGAGGGTTTGTACGCCCCAGCGCTTAGCCGGTAACTCTGTTAATTTCACCAGCGCGATATTTTCTTGATGGGAAAGGGTTCCCGCATAAGCAATGTCGCATTGGATCTCGTATTGTTGGGCAATTAGTTGATAAGCCCAAGCACTCGAAAGCGCATCGGGGTCGGGAAAATCTTGAATAACAACAATTTGATTTTCTCCTCTGTGCTTGTCTAAGGTCTGCCGAAGTCTCTCTACAATTTGTTTAATCGACGAAGTGCTGTCCTCGCTCTCCGACGCTAAAACATTCGGCTCATTTGACAGGTCGGTTTCTGCTGAATCAGATCTTAAATCTACAGTTATAGACTTGTTGCGATTGAGAGGAGCCAGTAAATTAGAGGTCATTTGAAAGGAATTATTATATATAATTGTTTAATAGATATAAATATGGAGAATTATAATATTTATCGCTTCAGGATAACATTAAGTTAGTTATTGTGCCGTATATCTAGTCACTTTATGGTTTGCAGCAGGATTTCATATCGCTAGAAATGCTCTCTAAGATCTAACTTATACAGCAATTCTTTCCCCCTGCAAGGCGGGTTAACCGAAATTATAACCGAACGCAAGCTTATCGAACAGCGCTTACATACACTAGAAATTTTTAGAGCTTGTGGAGAGAGTTGTAACTATATTAGCCTATTATTCACGGATATTTTAGCGTCCGTTTTGTAATTTAATTTTGAAGCTTTTCATCGAGAAGCAATCTTTGAGCAACAAGCCCCAAATGTCCCAAACTATCGTCGTTAAAATTGGCACTTCTAGTCTTACCCAAATTGCAACGGGTAAACTAGCCCTTTCGACCATTGCTGCCTTAGTAGAAACGCTCACTCGTTTGCGAACGACGGGGCATCGAGTGGTCTTAGTTTCTTCGGGGGCTGTAGGGGTTGGGTGTGCCAGACTAAATTTAGCCGAACGACCGCGAAAGATGGCGCTTAAACAAGCCGTTGCTGCTGTAGGACAAGGACGGTTAATTCGGGTGTATGACGACTTATTTAGTAGTCTCGGACAACCCATTGCTCAAGTCTTGTTGACTCGCCGAGAGTTGATCGATCGCAGTTGCTACGTCAATGCCTATAATACCTTCCAATCCCTGTTTGAGTTAAGTGTCATCCCAATCGTCAACGAAAACGATACCGTTGCGGTAGAGGAACTCAAGTTTGGCGATAACGATACCCTTTCAGCCCTAGTCGCCAGCTTGATTGAAGCAGACTGGTTATTTATCCTGACAGACGTAGATCGACTTTATTCTGCTGACCCGCGAGTCGTCCCCGATGCCAAACCCATTACCTTAGTCAACATGACTTACTTTGCCCAATTACAAGTAGAAGCGGGTTCGAGTGGTTCTCGGTGGGGAACGGGAGGTATGGCCACTAAACTAACGGCTGCCCGCATTGCTACCAGCGCTGGCGTAAGAATGGCAATTACCCACGGAAGACAGCCTGAGAATATTGAAAAAATCTTGCACGGTGAACCGATAGGAACGCAATTTGAGCCTCAACAACGTTCAGAAAATGCCCGCAAACGCTGGATTGCCTATGGTTTACTCCCTATGGGAAAACTCTATCTCGATCGCGGTGCAGTTCGGGCAATTTGTCAAAGCGGTAAATCTTTGTTGCCTGCGGGGATTACTCGCGTTGAAGGAGAGTTCAGTGCTTCGGAGTCCGTTCAGTTGTGCGATGCTGACGGCAAAGAAATCGCTAGAGGAATCGTTAATTACAGCAGCACGGAAATAGAACAAATTAAAGGACACCATTCGGACAACATTTCCACCCTGTTAGGCTATGTCGGTGCCGAAACAGTAGTCCATCGAGATAATCTTGTTGTGTTAGATAGCTGATAACTGTTAAAAGTCAATTGATTCTTGAACTTGAACCTCCCCACGATTGAGATTGTAATTCGGCTGGTTGAGTTGATTTTCAGTAATCGAATCAGTTGGTTGAACCGGAGAGTTAAGATAAGGAGATTGATAGGGATCGACGGAGGAGTCGACTGAATTCACTTGAACCGGAGAATTTAGATAAGGAGATTGGTAGGGGGCGACGGGAGGTTGGGATGGATTTACTTGAACTGGAGAATTTAGATAAGGGGATTGATAGGGATCGACCGAATTTCTCTGAATAGGGGGTTGAGCGATAGGTGTTGGGTTGGAGAAATTATTGTTAACTCGTTGAGAAAGTTCGGGAGCGCCTATTTGATTTGTCCCAGCTAAAGAATCGGGTTGACTAGAATTGTAGCTATTGCTAGGAGAAGGAAGGTCGGCTGGAGTGGGAGTAGAATTCGTAGTCGATAGCTGCTGCATCGCATCTTGTAGTGGATTGTCTAGAAGCGTACCTGGCTTGGGCGTTAGTGATTCGTTAATAGGAGATTCTGTGGATGGGTTAACGGGGGAACTGGGTTTTTGAGTATTTTTGTTATTTGAAAGCGCAGATAAAGGATTTTTGATATTGATAGTATTAGGAAGCAGGGGCATGAAGATTTGAGGCGACTCTGACTTTTGTTCAGCTTGAGTTCCTGGCTTTTGCGTGAGTTGATTGAAGGCATCTTGTCCAGAAGTGGCTTGTTGGGAATTTTTTGGCGTTCCCAAAATTGGCCCTAAAGTGGGATCGGGATTGAGAGATCCTAAAAGCGGTGACTGTTGTTGCTGATTTTCAGCATCTTTGGCGATCGAGCTTAACGGCATTTCTAAGCCTATGTCTGGATTATCTGGACTGTCCTCCTTGAGAACGTTTTCTACTCCCTCTGGCTGCTCGAAAGTTGTATTGAGCCATTCTGGATGAGTGCGATATTGCCAGTAAACCAACGCTGCGACGGCAATAATGAGCGGTGGCCCCCAAAAAGTGAATTTTTTTAAGGGTTTTAAGCCTGCTAAGAAATAGCGAAAACCAGAAAGAGGATTTTTAGAAGAATTCATACGCCGCCAATCCTAAAATGATCGAAACAAAGTCAGATTGCTTTTAAATTTATACTAAATCGCCAGTAGATGTCGTCAACTCATGACGCGCGATCGCTACTGAACGAGTCCTGCTATTTTTCTAGTATTAGGGTAAAACAATAAATTTAAAATTGCAACCCACTTGAGTTGAAACATCTTGCAAAATAGTTACTGTAGCGTGCTGATGAGGTAAAAATAAAATGCGCTTGTCCATCGCAGGTCATGAAAGTCAAGAATAATTATCGAGCCGATTGAACTAATAAAAATCCTCCCGCACTCAATCCCAAAAAATTAGGCAACCAAGCAGCCATGAACGGTGATAAAATGCCCCAGATCCCCATCGAACTAGTAATGAATGAAAGCAGATAATAGGAAAAAATCAAGCCCACACAAATGCCAAAACTCGTTGCTTTGCTCGTATTTTGCGGTTGAAGTCCCAAAGCTGCCCCAATCAAGCCAAAAACGACGCAGACAAAGGGCAGAGCCATTTTTTCTTGAATGCGGACTTGTAGTTTGCGAATTTTCTGTTCGTTGCCACTCAATTTAATAATTTGTAAATGTTCTTGAGCTTGGGCAAGACTCATTTCTCCATAATCTCGACTTCTTTGGGAAAGATCGAGGGGGGCCCTGGGCAGTGCTAATTGTTGGTGGTTAAAGCGGACGATATTGCGATAGGAACCATCAGGTGCAATCAAATAAATTGTTCCGTCAAAAAAATCCCATCGATTGTCATTGATGTTCCACGTGGCCGATTGAGAGGTCACAATTTGCTTCAAACCCTCTTGAGAAAGATCCAGAATCGTTAACCCCCGCATTTGCTGGCCGTTAAATTCTTCTGCATAAAATAGTCGCGTGAGAACAGTCTGTTTGTTGCCATCTGACAGTTCGATCGTTTTGTATTCTGGGTAAATAATATTGCTATCTTTGAAGGTCGGTTGTTGCTGATTGAGGGCTTCTTTGAGGGTCACTGTCGCCTGATAAGTGGCAGCAGGAGAAATAAAATCGCTGACGAAAAAGGTGAAACCCGCCACTGCGAGGCTGACGATCATAGCTGGGAGGACTAATCGGTAGACGCTAACCCCCAGACTGCGTAAGGCAATCAGTTCGCTATCGCTCGAAAGACGGCTATAGGCCATTAACGTCGCTAACAACACCGACATGGGAAAGGCTAAGACCACAAATCCTGGCATTTTTAGGAACAGGACTTGAAGGGCAATATTGAGTGGCAACCCCGACTCAGTAACCTTGCGAACTAAATCGAAGAGAGTCCCGATCGAGATGGCTAGTGAGGTAAACAAACCCATTCCAAAGAGAAAGGGTAACAATAGCTCGCCGATAATGTAGCGATCCATGACCGAAAAGCCAAGAATTCCCATTTTGAGCCAGTTAGATTGACTAATTTTCATCCTCAGTCGTTAAACGTAAGCGGTACTGGTAGGCTATTCGCATGATAGTATTGTAGTGCAAATACCACTACACGGCAATGACTAAAACGATATTGAATATTAGAATTGAGGAGTCAGAGATGCAGCTTCTGAAGCAATATTGTCAACAATCTGGCAGAACCCAGACCGATATCGTCAGAGAGTTGATTAGGGGGCTGAAGCGAAAGATTTCTAGCCAGCCCGATAAATAATTGCTCGTTTCCTCCATCTCCCCCTCCCTCGCCTACGGCATTGGTCGGGTGAGGGTCGTCAACTCGCTGGCATTCTTCCCGACGCTCACCCTTCGGGTAGAGCGCGGAGCTGCTGCTGCAAAAGCTCAAAAAGCGATCGCCTCAGGTGTCAGATTTGAAAATTATCTCCTAAATAATACTGTCGGACTTGAGGATTATTGTAGAGTTCTTCGGCACTACCAGAAGCAAGAATTTGTCCGTCTCGCATAATATAAGCGCGGTTGACGATCGCTAACGTTTCGCGGACGTTATGATCGGTAATCAAGATGCCCATGTCGCGATCGCGCAGTTGACCGATAATCGCCTGAATTTCTGAAACAGCGATCGGATCGACCCCAGCAAATGGCTCGTCTAACAACAAAAATTTCGGCCCTTCCAATCCTACCGCTAAAGCTCTTGCCAACTCGGTTCGCCGTCGTTCTCCCCCAGAAACCTGAGTCCCTTTAGTCTGGGCTACTCTTTCTAGACGAAATTCTTTGAGTAATTCGTAGAGACGCGAGGCTCTCTGGCGAAACGGTACGCCTGTTTGTTCTAAGGCTAATTGAATATTGTCTCTAACGTTTAGGTGGCGAAAAATGCTCGGTTGCTGAGTCAGATAGCCGATGCCCAAACGCGCTCTTTGATTGAGAGGTAGAGTCGTGATCTCTTTTTGATTGAGCCATACCCTTCCTTCATTGGGTTTAACTAAACCTGTTGCAATATAGAAGGTCGTTGTTTTTCCCGCACCATTGGGGCCAAGCAATCCCACAATTTCTCCTGGTGCCACTCTAATATTGACTCGATTGACGACAAATCGTCTGCCGTAAGATTTGTGAATGTTCTCCAGGATCAGTGTCACGATATCTAGATGAGTCGCAAATAAATACTTGACAAGTAAGCGGTTTAGTGATAAAAGGGACTTAAGGTTGAGGATTGAGCGACGGCCCAGGTGGAACCGATACAGGTTCGGGAGTGGCTTCGGGATCGGAGACAAGATAAATCGATTCTACCTGTTGATTGGCTTGCGGAGTAGCAATAAAACGCCCCTCATCAATCAGATAAGTCATCGTTTCTGCCCTCATGCTGTTGCCTTCCTGTAGGACATAGACATTCCCACTGAGAACTAGACGGCGCTCTTTACTAAAGTATTGTGCCTGTGCAGCAGTGGCTTGAATTTGTCTGGCTGGATAATTGACCTGTACGTTACCTCGCGCCGTGATCACGCCAGTTTGCGAGTTGGCTTCTTGAATATCGGAACGAACAGTCAGGGCACTACTTGATCGCGCCGTTTGCGCTTGGACATCCGTCAGCCATCCAGAGACAGCGATCGCGCCACCTAAAAAGATTGGCAGTCCCCAAAGCCATGAAAATCTATGTTTCCAGTTAGTGGACATAATTTTGAATTGCTTAATCATTAATCCTGATAATTTTTGGCAAGCGATAAGTTAGACTCCGATCTCGATCAACTGTTTCAAGCCCCTGAGAAGTTTCTAACTGTTTTACGAACTCAGCAATTTTCTCTGGCTCTATTTTTTGTAGCATTTTTAAAAGTTGAGTGCTTTGTGCGACTAACTGAGCGATATCAACCCCTTCATAGGTAGGTAAATAGTCTCTTAAGCGCCTGCTTCCTTCCCCTAATAAAATGACTGCACCACGCCAGTTATGATTTTCTAGGTGGTAGCAGCCAACGGCAATTTGTAAAATCCCTTGATAAAAATTTTTGTGCGTTTCTGCGGCTTCCATCCACAGAGCCTCTAGGGTGTCATGACAGGCATAAAACTCCTGTCGGTTAAACTCCTCAACACCTTGCCAAAATGCTTGTGGTGGCATTTTTCTCCTCAAGAAGCCATGCTTTGGCGTACTTCTTTGATGAAATCTAGCTCAATGTCTTGTTGATCGCCAGCAAATTCATTATCCGGCGTGATAAATAGCATACAATGGCATTCTTTGCGCTCGCGCATTGGCACGCAAGGACAATTCCAATAAGTATTTTTCACCTCAGCTTCTTTGTCTTCATAATGACGGCAAGGACATAAGGGCGATCCTAACTCTTCTTTGTGCTTGGCGAGTCCTTCAATCACGACTGCGGTTACCGAAGGATCGCTACAAAAATACGTCCCAGTCCGCTTGGCGTACTGTTCGGAAAAGTTTTTCATTGCCTCAAGACTCTTATCACTGCCTGTTTTCTCGGTATTTACTGAAGTCATGGCTCTAACAGGTGAATTGTAAACTTTTTACATGGTATCTCAATCCGCGCGATCTCCTCTTGCCGATTCGTGTCTCCTTGCGTTGGTTTGTAGCGATCGCGCCTAATCTTTTAATTAAGATCAAGCTGAAATAATCAGCAGTAATCAGTCATCAGAATGTTAAAAGAATTTCTCTGTTTCTTTCTTCAGTCAAATTGTCCTTTATGCAAGCGATCGACTGCCGATCTTGTCTGTCATGATTGTCACAGACAACTGAGAAGTTGCCAGTTCAAAAATCCTGGTCAGTTTTGGCAAGGAGAATTACCGTTATTTGTTTGGGGAGTTTATCAGGGAAAGCTCAAACAGGCGATCGCCGCTTTAAAATACGAAAATCATCCTCACTTAGGAGAATTAATGGGATATTGGCTAGGAGAAACTTGGCTCAATTCGCCATTATCTGTTCGAGTTAAGCAATTAACAGTTATTCCCATTCCCTTACATCAAAAAAGATTGCAAGAACGAGGATTTAATCAAGCTGAATTAATGGCTCGCAGTTTTTGTCAGGTAACAAAATATCGTTTGCAAGTGGCAGGATTGGAGCGAGTGAAAGAAACGCAAGCAATGTTTGGGTTAAATTCTCTAGAAGAAAGAGAGAAAAATATTAGTCATGCTTTTAGATTAGGCAAAGGTTTGCACCAACATCATCCTACTTCCCCCGTTCTCCTAATAGACGATATTTATACGACAGGAACAACTGTTAGAGAGGCAGCTAAATTACTACGCGATCGCCAGATTTCAGTATTGGGTGTAGGAGCGATCGCCACGCCTAGTATCAGTTGTCAGTAATCAGTAATCAGTAATCAGTTATCAGTGTCAGGAGTTCAGGAGTTCAGGAGTGTAGGTTAGGCTTTGCGTAGCGGACAAATAAATAAAAATCTTCTAAAATAATGGCTAAAAATCTTTCAAAAGAGATAAAACAACTTAAAACTAACAGATTAAGGTGATCGTAAAAAAAGATGAGCCAAGGTAAACTTCTCCCTAAAATGATGGTGCTGCTCTGTTGGAGTACAGCGATTTCTTTACTGGACGTACCCCAACAGGCGATCGCCTCTGAAGTCACCCATACACCTGTCAATAGAGAAATCAACGCGCTAACTACGCCACCTCACTCTCTCGACACTCGCTTAATCCTTAAATTGCGAGAGCGTCGCGTCTATCTCTACCAGGGCGATCGCCTTTTAGAAAGCTATCCAGTTGCGATCGGAAAAAGAGGATGGGAAACTCCTACAGGAGATTATCAAGTAATTCGCATGGTGGAAGATCCCGTTTGGGAACACCCTTGGAATGGCGATATCGTTCCTCCAGGGCCAGATAACCCACTAGGAGAGAGATGGATCGGCTTTTGGACAGATGGAAAAAATACCATAGGATTCCACGGAACGCCCGCAGAACACTTGATAGGACAGGCAGTTTCTCATGGATGCGTCCGTATGAGAAATCGAGATATCAAAGCGTTATTCGAGCAAGTACAACTCGGAACGCCCGTCATCGTACAGCCTTAGTTCGGAAATTCCGACTGGCTACTTTACTGTACGTCAGGTGAAGCTAGAGATAGAATCGAATCGAAATCATAACTCTAAATCGGTTTTATAAATTGTCATGGTTAGTACTACTCAATCTCCTTACACCAACGAGCAAATTGCTGCTTGGGTGCGAGGCCTACTCTCCATCGCTTGGTCAGACGGACAGTATGATGAAGAAGAGCAATCATTGATCACTGAGCTTACTAAAGAATTAGTCCTGCCCGATACTGATGGTCGCTTTCTATTCCACTCCATCACCCCAGAAGAATTAGCAGCAGCTTTAGGGAAGGATAACAAGACAGGAGAAAACTTTTTAAGAACCGCCGTTCTCGTAGCCGTCGCCGATGGAGTTTACTCGACTCCAGAAGCAGAACTGTTGCATCAGTTTAGCGAGGCTCTCGGACTTAAAATAGATGCCCTACAAGCATTAGATCAAACACTTTGCAAACCTGTGGAAATTCCGGCACCAACCCCAGGCACTCAGCCGATTTCTACCTTAGTCAGCCCTCCTGTGCCCCATCCCGACATTTTGCAACCTCTCAAGGATTGGATGGATGGCATGGAAATTCACGATCCTCGGCTAGCTCGATTTATCTGTAAGATGGTTCCTCCTCAATGTCCGTTTGAGAGAGATATTCAGTTATTCGGTCGTAAAATTGTTCACATTCCTCCGCTTTGCAAGCTCAATCCTTTATACGAACAGTTAGTTGGTTTGCGCTTCCGGTCTTTATCTTATCTAGCAGATGACTGCAAAGAGGACATTTCAGCATACATTTGACGAGTTGGTGGTTATTAGCGATTCAAGGACAACTAATTAACTCACAACTATCAGCGAATATGCAATTTATCGATTTAGCAGAAGTTGAAGTAGAAGCGGGAAAAGGTGGCGATGGAATTGTTGCCTTTCGTCGAGAAAAGTATGTACCAGCAGGAGGCCCGTCTGGGGGCAATGGAGGGCGTGGCGGTTCCGTTATCTTGGTGGCAGCAGAACGCCTGCAAACGCTACTAGATTTTAGGTATGCTAGCTCTTTCAAGGCAGAAAACGGCAAACGGGGCGGGCCGAATAATTGTACTGGGGCAGATGGGCGCGATCGCGTCATTGAAGTTCCCTGCGGTACCGTGGTTTATGATGCCGATAATGACGAAATCCTGGGCGATTTAGTCGAAGGGGGACAAACCCTCTGCGTCGCCAAAGGAGGTAAAGGGGGATTGGGCAACAAGCATTTTTTGAGCAATAACAACCGTGCCCCCGAATACGCTTTGCCAGGATTGCCAGGAGAACACAGGCGGTTGCGCCTGGAGTTGAAATTATTGGCAGAGGTTGGCATTATTGGCTTACCCAATGCGGGAAAATCTACCCTGATTGCTGCCCTTTCTTCCGCGCGTCCAAAAATTGCCGATTATCCCTTTACGACGTTAGTCCCCAATTTAGGCGTGGTACGCAAACCCACGGGAGATGGAACTGTTTTTGCCGATATTCCAGGGTTAATTGCTGGCGCTCATGCGGGAGTTGGTTTAGGGCACGAGTTTTTGCGTCATATCGAACGTACTCGCCTATTATTGCATTTAGTCGATCTCACTTCTACCGATGCGATCGCGGATTATCAAATTATTCAACAGGAGTTAGACGCTTACGGACGCGGTTTATCGAGTCGCCCTCAAATTATTGCCCTCAATAAGTTCGATGCCGCCGATGCTGAAACAGCCGAGACGATAAAAAGTCAACTAGCTTACCTAACCTCAAATCCAATATTTATCATTTCAGCCGTAGCTCATCTGGGACTCGATCCGCTTTTGCAAGCTGTCTGGAAAGCCTTAGAACAAGAGTCAGAAGCCATTAAACCTCTTGTATAAATCAAACTAACGTGAAATTTAAATTCCCCTTTTTGTATCAAGTGGACGAAGCCGGTTTCCAAGTCCCGTGAAAGCTGTGGGGAATGACACTCGGTAATCCCAAACAACAGACAGGTTCATCTTCCAAGCGATCGCTCTGATAAATTCTCACTTCGCTGCGATCGCAGTTGCTATCATAAACAACAGTCAACACCCAACCTTGTTCGGAATGAGGCGCATTAGGAACAAAAATAGGTTCAGCAGGATAGCAATTTTCTCCCGAATCTGCTATTGACAAATTACCATTTTTATGATCAAAACGAGCGATCACGCCATAGATTTCTTGAGTCCTATCTACGCCATCTCGATAGACAGATAAATAACTGTAGCGCCAAGGTTGTCCGACTTGATGGGGTGGGATGGTAGGAAACTCGCATTCCCTGTCGAGTACCTTTTCTAGGGAAATAACTGTGCCTGTCTGGGGGTTGAGACGAATTTGCCACAGTGTCCCCTCTGCTGGCGTTTCTATTTTCCCCGTGGCGACTTCTTTTAAATTCTGATTCGTTTGAAAGTCTGTATAGCGGACGAATTCAACGACAACCGAACCATCGCTGTCTGTGTACCCATTGCCGAAATGCCACTGAAACCAGGATTCTGCTTCGCTGCGACTGACGAGAGAAAGCGTGTTGCGATCGAACACGAGAATTTGCACGCCTAATTCCGGTTTCCACTGCATCGCCTCGCTAAAGCTGCTCATCCCTGATGCAACGGGAAGGAGATTGATTCGCACTGGCGGCACGAAAAAGATTAAATACTGCCCTGCCATAACAAAATCGTGAACTAAGGGCACACCTTCTAACTTGGTCGCGCTTTTTTTCAGAATTTTGCCTGTAAAGTCGCTCTGGTATAGATTTAGGCTAGCGTTTAAGTCGGCGACGATGCCAAAGTTATAAATTTCGCCTGTCTGTGGGTCAATTTTAGGATGGGCAGAAAAGGGATCGCTTTTTGCTAAGCTCGATAGAGTGTCGCTGCCTAGTGTTTCCAGGGTTTGCAAATTTAGGGCGTAGGGATTGCCGCCTTCCCACAACGCCAATAATTTATCGGGTAATGCCAAAACCGAGGTATTGGCTGAGTTTTTGACTTCTTTGCCCAATTTCTGCCAAAATGCTCCTGGGGCGGTCATTCCGTAATTGGGGAAGAGAAATTTATTGGCTGCTGTTTCTTTCTGGTAGCCTTCTGTTTGGACGTAGCGATAGACTCCTGTTGCTCCTGTGTCGGTAAAATGGACGGCTAGGATGGCTCCATCTCCATCAAACCAATGTCCTACTCGCGTTCCACCTCGTTCTAAGCGCCCAGGCCCGTTGCGATAGAGAGTTCCGCGCAATTGATCGGGAATTTTGCCTGAAAGGATGGGTAGAGGTGTGAGAGAAAATTCTTGGGCAGGTTTTTCAATGGCTTTTGACCAAGCTTTGCGATCAATTGCAAGCATTTTTAGATCATGCGGATAACGTTGGTGCTGGCCATACTTTAACAATCTTTAGTTAATCCTGGCTAGGAGTGGAAGCATTCCAGGGAGCAAAGATGGGTAACAAGAGCAATCCTGGTAAAGCTGCACCAAAGCTTAGTAAAAAGAATAACGGCCATCCCGTGGCTTGGGCAATTTTTCCGGCAGGCGCTACCAGAATATCGCGACTGACTGCCATCAAACTTGAGAGTAAGGCGAATTGGGTAGCAGAAAAGCGAACATTGCAAAGACTCATAAAAAAGGCGAGAAAAGCGGCGGTTCCCAAACCTGCACAAAAATTCTCGATATTAATTGTAACTACCATAAAGGAATAGTTTTTCCCAAGCTGTGCCAGCACAAAGTAAGTCAGATTACTAATGGCTTGAAGTCCTCCAAAAATCCACAGCGAGCGATTGATTCCTAGTTGGCTCAATAATGCTCCTCCGGTGAGGGTGCCAACAATGGTGGCCAGTAGGCCCATTCCGCCTTGAATGGCTCCGATATCGGTTTGAGTAAAGCCTATCTGGAGTAGAAAGGGTGTGGACATATTCGCCGCTACAGCATCCCCTAGTTTATAGAGTACGATAAAAACCAAAATCATTAGTCCTTGGAGAAGCCCTAAGCGTTGAAAGAATTCTACAAAAGGCAAGCGCACAGCATCGGCTAGAGATTTGGGCGGATGTTCTTGCAAAAGCGGTTCTGGTGCCCACCAAGAAGCCAATAAACCCATTGCCATCAACGCGGCCAGCAATAAGTAAACGGTTGACCAGGGCAGGCGATCGGCTAAAATCAAGGCTAACGATCCAGTAACTAGCAGGGCAATTCGGTAACCGAGTACAAAAACGGCTGCTCCTGCACCCATTTCTCGTTTTTCGAGTACGTCAGTACGGTAGGCATCAGCCGCAATATCCTGCGTTGCGCTGAAGAAGGCAATGATGACAGCATTAATGGCTAACAGTTGTAGGGTTTGGGAGGGTTTTTGCAGCGCCATAGCCGCGATCGCTATAATTAAACAGGTTTGAATCAGCAATAACCAGCCTCTTCGCCGTCCCAGAAATGGAGGGACAAAGCGATCTAACAAGGGTGACCAAATAAATTTAAAGGAATAGGGGATGCTGACCAGGCTAAACAAACCGATCGCGCCTAGATCGACTCCTTCTACTGTCATCCAAGCTTGCAAGGTTTTACTGGTTAAATATAGAGGTAAACCAGACGCAAACCCCAACAACACTAAAGCAGCCATTTTCTGGCTTTGAAAAACTTGTAACAAAGATTGGAAATAAGTCATTATTTTTTATTTGAAAGTTTTTTTGCAGCAACTTTGGTTTTCTAGTTTACAAGCAAGATTTGACTTTCCTCTACTGTTGTTGTGGACAGTCATTGGAGGAGTATTCAGATTTACTCAATTAACTGCAAAACCCCCTTGGACGGATGAATTTGCGACGTTAGTTTTTAGTCTGGGTAATGATTTTCAATCGGTTCCGCTTAACCAGATTATTTCCATTAATACTCTTTTACAACCCCTACAACCTAACCCAGACGCTACGATCGCAACTGTAGTTTCTCTCTTGCTCTATGAAGATAATCATCCTCCACTTTACTTTGTCCTGGCGCATCTCTGGATGAAGTTATTTCCTTCTACGGGAGAATATGTCGATCTCCAGGCGGCGCGATCGCTTCCTGCTTTATTCGGTGTAATATCGATTCCAGCTATCTATTTTT
>CAYTUO010000044.1:0-17125 GCA_964441015.1 uncultured Pleurocapsa sp. | reverse complement strand
CGGGATTGTTATAAATCAAGACTTGAATTTGGGCATTTAATTCCTTATTTTGTATCGCTTGAGCCAAGACTTCAAAATTCGTACCGCTACCAGAAGCCATCACTCCTAATTTTATAGAGCGATCGAGGTGAAGATCCTCTGGTGGTAAGGTCGGTGAAACTAAGGCTAGAGTAAAGTAATCTCTATGGCGATCGAGTTGAACGGTCATTGCTTTGAGGGTAGAGCTTGCCAGCTTAAGAATAAATCAGACTTAGGTTAAATCCGCTTGAACAACCATAATACCAAGTAGTGGAAGCGCTATGCTCGCTCTCATAGGTTCGTGAGCGAGTTGATTCTTCCATCCGCTCCCCGATCGCACAGCGAAAAAATAAAGATTAAAATCTAAGATTAGACGCTCTCGTAGTCAATTATTTTTCGTCATCCTATGGTACAAGCGCCTGCACGGATTACTACTCCTGAATTAGCGACTCTGGCGATCGCTCTGATTCGTCAAGTGGGTTGCGAATACGGCGATATACGCCTGGGTACCTACCACCATCAACGACTAACAGCACGCGATCGCTCCCTCAGTAACTTATCAGATAACGTCAGTTCTGGCTTTGGCGTGCGAGTCCTTCTCAATGGCGCTTGGGGATTTGCCGCCAGTCACCGCAAAACTCCAGAAGAAGTCACTAGAATCGTTGCTCAAGCTGTAGAAATCGCTAAAGGTAGTCGTCTCACCCAGCAAGAACCCGTCCGCTTAGTTCCCGTAGAAGCCTATCGCGATACCTATGTGACTCCCATCGAAATCGATCCCTTTGCCGTTCCCATTGCTGAAAAAGCCGAGCTTTTGCTTAATCTTACAGATCGCTTACTGAGTTATCCAGAAAAAGGCCTGAAAAAAGCCTACTCCTTCCTCAGTTTTACCCGCGAAGAGAAAACCTTTGCCTCTACAGAAGGATCACTCATTGAGCAAACTATTTACCGTAGCTATAGTGGATTCGGCTGTACGGCGGTGGCCAACGGAGACGCACAAACTCGCAACTACGAGCGATCGCCATTAAACCTGGGTTACGAACACATCAATCCCTCAGACTTATTAGCGAATGTCAACCGCGTCGCCGAAGAAGCGATCGAAAAAGTTCATGCGCCAGAAGGCCCTTCCAACACCCGAACGTCCCTCATTCTCAAACCGACAAACCTTTGGCTTACCATTCACGAATCTGTCGGACATCCCACAGAATTAGATCGGGTGTACGGGTATGAAGCCAACTTTGCCGGAACTAGCTTCGCGACTACGGATAAATTGAGGGAACTACAATATGGCGCACCCTGGATTAACTTTGTTGCCGATCGCACCCAACCTAACGGACGCGGTACGATGGGATACGACGATGAAGGCGTGAAAGCGCAAAAATGGCACGTCGTCAAAGATGGCATTCTCGTTGATTATCTCACTGACCGAGAAACTGCCTATCGCTTAGGGCGTGACAGCAGTAATGGTAGTGCCTACGCCGATAGTTGGTCGAGTGTTCCGATGGTACGCATTCCCAATTTAGGATTAGAACCAGGAGAAGATGGCGGCAGTCATACGGCTACTTTGGAAGAGATGATTGCTGATACTAAAGATGGCATTTTAATTGACGGAATTGGCAGTTTTTCGATCGATCAGCAGCGACGCAATTTTCAGTTTGGTGGTGATGCTTTCTGGAAAGTTGAAAACGGTAAAGTGGTCGGGATGTTGAAGAATGTTACCTATCATTCAATGACTACTGATTTTTGGAATAGTATCGACGCGATCGCTCCTGCTGCCCAGAGAATGCAGTGCGGGACAAATATGTGCGGTAAAGGCGAACCAATGCAGCTAGCACAAATGACTCATGCTTGCGTTCCTGTTCGAGTTAGAGATATTCAGATTGGGAGAAGTTCTTAATTGATTTAAATTAAATCTCGCGCAGAGACGCAGAGGCGCAGAGAGAGCGCTAGGAAGGTTATCTCAGAGAGGGCAACTTGGTATGGCTCAACTTTTTTAAACGGAGAAGGGGGGATTCGAACCCCCGTTAGGTTTCCCTAAAACGCATTTCGAGTGCGCCGCGATCAACCACTCTGCCACCTCTCCAAGTATTAAGAGTTCATTAGTTTATTGTACCGAGATTGGGAATAACTTGACCACAGTCTATGGTAAGTTAGGCTCTTGTTCTGTTGTTGCTAGCGCCGTCTGAAAGCCGCGATCGCGTTCCCATTGGATTGTACCGTCGCGCCCTGTCCAGTATAGCTGAATTTGTCGCTGCTGTAGCTGTTGTCGAGTCTGTTCGTCAACGGTAGAGGAAATTGCGATCGCAACTTTGGGTTGGGTTAAATCTAACCATTCACGTCTTAAATATTTCCCTGGCCACAATAAAACTGATACCGTTTTCGGGAAGATCGTTTGGGAATTTTCCTCTAGCTGATTTTTAGTGATTAATAGCCAAGTCTTTTCTTGAATTTTTAATTGTAATGAATTGCCGATTAATTGAATTTCTGTCGAACCAATGGCTAGTTTTTTACTCAAGGACGAAGGCTCATTCAAAAACCGTTTAATCGATAAATTTGTCTCAATTTCAGACCAACTTTTCAACGAATTTGATTTCGATGCAAAAGCAATAGCACAATCGATTTGATTGATTCCCTGTTGGTTTAGAAAAGGGACTAATGTATATTTTGCCGTGCTTGGATCGCCGCTATTAATTAAGATAATCTTTCCGCGATCTTGAATGACTAAGATTGGTTCTTGTTTCGTGGCAAATAAGGTTACTTGGACTAAATTTAATCGGCTATATCTGATAGGAATTACTATTAAAATTACTATCATTAAACCTACTAACCACCAGCGTTGCTGCCACCACTGACTGAGCCAAACTAAAGCCATCAGCGCGTAAATTAATAACATCAACCCCAGAGATAGTTTGCCTATTGCCAAGGAACTGCCGGGTAAGTTGGTAAAAAATTGTACGATTTGGAGCAAGAAATGGGTGGGATAATAAAGTAACCACGCGATCGCGCTTCCTGCGAGGGGATAAATGACAGCCCCACCAGCACTCACCATTCCCCCTAAACTGATGGCCGCCACCAAAGGCGCAGTCAGAATATTTGCTGGAATACTGTAAGTCGCTATCATGCTAAAAACGTGCAGCAGTAAGGGAAATGTCCACACAGAAGCGGCAAGGGGAAGGGAAATAAGCGTTGCGATCGCAGGTGGCAACCAATCCAATCGCTTCTCCAGTGCAGGCATCGTGACAATTAATCCAAAAGTGGCGAGAAAACTAAGCTGAAAGCCTAAATCCCAAATCCAGAGCGGATTCCACAACAGTAACAAGGTTCCTGCTAACAGTAGCGAACCCAACTGCCTGACTTTTCTATCCAAGATCAAGGCGATGAGTGCGCCAACACCCATCAATGCTGCTCTGGCAACAGATGCTTGAATTCCGGTTAAACCAACGTAAAGTCCTAGCGTACAGAGTCCAAAAGTCAATTGTTTTTGAGGAGAAAAACTCCCCGTTAATCTCATAACGACACCCAAGAGCAAGGAAACTTGAAATCCAGAAGCCGCTAATACATGAGCTAAACCTGCTTTAATAAATAAATCGCGAATATCGTGAGGTAAATCGACTGCGCGTTGTCCCAAAACCATCGAACTAACGAGTGCTCCCTCCGAATTTCCCAAGCTGCGAATTTGAGCGTCTATAATTCGTTGTCGCAGTTGCCATAACCCCCAAGAAGGTTCTTTTCCTTTGTCCTCGATTTCTAGTCCTTTGAGTCCAGCAAACGCCCCTTGACGCGCCAGATAAGCCTTAAAATCAAAGGAGCCTGGATTAGACGGCGAACTGGGTTGATATAAAATGCCAGTAACCGTTAATTCCTGATCTGGATAGATATCGGTTCCTTGCGATACAGCAACAGTAACGTATAATTTCCCTGTCACTTGCTTTTTAGTCTTCTGAAGCTTCTTCGCCTCAAACCAGAATTGAACTCGTTGGTTGCTTGTGAGTCTTCCCTGACTTAAAACCTTGCCTTCAACCGTAACAAATTGACTTCTTGCATTTTTCTCGATTAATACGCGGCTAATATCATTGCTGGGTGGCTGAGGAATTCGCATTTGCAAGTACGCCACCGCCAAAATCGCGACTAATCCAGCTAGAAACCATAGCCAACGTCTGGGACTTCTCTGCCAAAATTGCGGAATTAATATCGCTGCTAAAACACTTAAAAATCCTAACCCTAAGACTATGACAATCCACTGTTGCCAAGAAGGGTTAGGAGCGAAACCGAAAACGCCTGTAGACAATAATCCGATGACATAGGCCACACAGAGAATTGTCCAACTATCGCGATTCATTTAAATAGATAATCCCAGATTCAAACCTAGTGCCGCATGAACCAATAATAAAATCATTACTGCGCTACCGAGATAGGCGTGGATGGTTCGGAATATTTCCTTGCGCTCTCCGCCAAATCCAGTCAACGCTATAGTAGCGTTAATTGCCAGTAAAATCAGCACAATCGAACCAGTCCAAAAATGGGAACTTTCTAGAATCGGTTGGTGTTGCATGACGAGGGACAAAACCCCACCCGTATAACCTAGCGCGATAAACAAAAACATCAGAGGAGCCAATTTGCGATGATCGGCACGATTTTTCAGGGCAATTTCGCCATCTTGCGTCACTCTGCTGCGCCATCCCGCATAGGCAACATAACTTCCCATTACCAAGACGACAATTCCCATCATGGCCGGGTGTCCCCAATGAACGATAGGTTCTGGCGTGCCTAAACTGCGAAACCATGCAGCAATCGGTTCTAGTAGTTCGCTTAAACGTTCTCCCATAGATTTTGCTTAATTTTTCTTAAATTTAATTAATTTATTGTAATCATATTCTGAATTAACTTCTATGAAATAAGGAGCGATCGCATGGTTCAATTAGCACCAAACCTTCTAACGGTTGATGGATTCATTAGGCAATACGGTGATAACGAGCGCTATGAGCTAATTGATGGGGAGTTAATCGACATGGAACCGACTGGCCCACACGAGCAAGTAGCTGCCTTGATTGGACGAAAACTCAATGTAGAGATTGACCGTCAGGATGCAGCTTACTTTATTCCCTATCGATGTCTGATCAAACTGTTAGCAACGGAAACAGCTTTTCGTCCCGATGTCATTGTCTTAGACCAAACTCAACTGGTCAATGAACCGCTATGGCAACAGGAACCTGTGATTACACTAGGAACCTCAATCAAACTTATTGTTGAAGTTGTTAGTACTAACTGGCAAAATGACTATGCTCGCAAAGTTGAGGACTACGTAGTGTTAGGCGTTCCTGAGTATTGGATTGTGGACTATTTAGGGATTGGAGGGAGAGAATATATTGGCAAACCCAAACAGCCTACTATTACTATTTGTACCTTGAGCGAAGATGAATACCGAAAACGATTGTTTAGAAGTAATGACCGACTTGTGTCCTCAGTATTTCCAGAGCTTCAATTAACGGCAAAACAGGTTTTTGCAGCAGGACAGTAGGGTTAATTAACCACAATGCTGATTCTTGATAATTGGTCACCGAACGCCGAAATTACCTTACTCCCAAATTAAAAAATACGGTCGCGCGACGGATACTATTTTGACTGCCTTGACTGCTAATAGTGAGCGATCGCAAGTTTTTAAATAACGGTTTTCCAGCCAATTCAATTACGCGAACGAGGGGCAATTTTTCGTCGAGAATTGGTTCACTTTTATGCCAATCTACATAGAAATAGCCATCATTTTCCATTGGTAAGGCAGAAATTGCCTGTTGAAATTTTTCGCTCTGTTCTAAAGACATTTCTGTGTCTTGAAGCGCTTTTGCCATCGCCTCTACGGAAGTCGTAAAAATCTCATAGCGATCGACGCTCGTATGTACCCCGCTTACGGTTGCTTCCAGACGCGCCAAACTCCCCAAATTTTTGCCAGAAGAAGTCGTTAGTTTCGTCCAGGCGGTAACAGTTTTATCGAGTAAGGGTAAATTTCCTACGCTATATCCTTGCTCTTGTGCCAGCGCATCTAAATGTGTGATCGCTTCATTTGCATTCGCATCGGGGGTTTTTTCAGCAATAAATATCCAATCCGGTTCGCCTCCATCGGGATGCGGCACTAGCGCGAGGCTATATTCGCCTTGAATCCAGCTAAAAATATTTTGAGGCAAATTAATCCCTAAAGGTTCTTGCAACAGCTTTAGCGATTGATTGAGAACTTGCTGAAGCGGACTATCAGGTTCTAACCCCGTCTCGATTTGCGACCAAAATTGTTTTAAATTCGTTCCTGCCGCCGTTAAAATGCTGTCATCGGGAACGTAGGCTAAAGCTCCTACGGGTGCAGCTAAGGCAGGTGCTTGGTTTTCTTGTCCAGATACCCCAATCAGCGCCGTTTGAGCTACCAATCCTTGAGATTTTAGCGAAAGCGCGACGGCTAGCATCTGACGGATTTCTGGTGTTTCTGGTGCAGGCGCATTGGCAATCCAGGCAGAAATGGCAGGGAGGTTAGTGTAGACAATCCCAATTCTGGGTTCGAGGATGGTTTGTAACGCTTCTTGGTAGTAGGGAGAATTTTTTAAATTGAGATCGGCGACTTGAACGTTATTAATGGCATCGCGCAACACTTTGGGATCGTTGGCAAAGAGGACGAAATCGCCAACAACGGCACTGGCGAGGAAACTGGTTTTCAGTGCGGGTTGTAGGGGACGCTTGTAGATCAGATTGACCCCTTTGTATTGTTCAAAGACGAGATCGAAAGTGCCCGCGATCGCCTGTTCGGAATAAGATAATTGCAGAAACTCTCGTGCCAGTTCTGGATCTTTGGTCATCACTGCCAGCAGATATCCTGGTTTTACCCCATTAGCCGGATCGCGATCGAAGTCTAGAGAGGTTACAGAAAGGGTAATTTCGTCTCCTATCCAGGGTTTAATTTCTTTTTGATAGTTCAATCCCGTATTGGCCAGCAAACTTCTTTCTACTTGCTCGATCTCGCCGCGCGATCGCCGACGGTTTTTCGGATAGGCAGTTAGTTGAGCAAATGCTTCGATGCGATCGGGATTGACTAACAGCGACACCATTACGGGTGCTTGTTTGGGGACGAAGATCGCCGCTGTTGGTTCTACTGTCACCCCGCCTTTGAGTAAACTGAGGGGGCTTTGAGCTAAAATCCAATACAAACTACCGCCAGCAATGGATAATAGGACGACAACGACTGTTGCGAGGACTAAGAAAAAAGAGCGAAGCTTCACGGTTATCAGTTATCAAGCGAGCGATGAGAGTTAGGAGTATACTTTCCTGTAACATCTCCCAATGCTCTAGCATACCTTGGTTGGGACGCGATCGCTCTTTCCCTTTTGTTAATCTAGTAGCAAATCTTTCTATCGGAGGATCTTTTACAGCAGTTTATGAATTTACCTCTTTCTCAAGTTAGCGTTGAAGAGTTGGCAGTACATCTCGCCGATCAAGATTCCCAATTGCAACTCATTGATGTCAGAGAACCTCAAGAAGTTGAGATGGCTTATGTTGAGGGTTTTGAGTTACTTCCTCTCAGTCAATTTGCCGAATGGTCGGGACAAGTCAAAACCCGCTTCAACCCCGATGCAGAAACCTTAGTCATGTGCCATCATGGCGTGCGTTCCGCTCAGATGTGCCAATGGTTACAAAACATGGGCTTTACCAATGTTAAAAACATCGCAGGTGGGATTGATGCTTACTCTCTGCTCGTCGATCCCAGCGTACCTAGATACTAAGTAATTCAAAATTCAATCTTATTTTGGCTAAAGACAGTTATACTAGCAAAAAATCTCTTTATTTAGTCGCTTTTTTAACATTTTTTTGGTCTTCATTTCGACACTATATGCCTGCTCGACCTTATTTAACAGATCGCCATCAAAATATTCTTAAGGCAACGATTCAACATTATATTGCTACAGCAGAACCTGTCGGCTCAAAAACCTTAGTTGAAGAGTATAAATTTAGCCTTAGCTCGGCGACAATTCGGAATGCGCTAGGAAGCTTAGAAAAAGCAGGCTTACTGTATCAACCTCACACTTCTGCCGGACGAATTCCTTCTGATTGGGGATATCGAATTTACGTTGACCAACTGATTGCTCCCGATGACAAATTAGGGCAAAAAATTGAAAAATTACTCAGCCAAAAATTGAAATGGGAAACGTGGAGTTTTGAGGCCCTTTTGCAACGAGCGACGCAAATTCTGGCTAATTTAAGCGGTTATCTTGCGCTAATTACTATGCCTCAAACGTCTAAAAATCGATTGCGTCACTTACAGATAGTTCAAGTCTCTTCCAAACAGGTGATGCTAATTATTGTGACAGATAGTTATCAAACTCAGTCAGTTTTGATAGATGCACCAGGCTTGGTTATTGAAGAAGAGCCAGATAATCTGGAAGGACTGAAAGAAGAATTGCAAATTTTAACTAACTTTTTAAATAGTAAATTACGCGGGCGATCGCTAGCAGAATTAAGGACTTTAGATTGGCACGAAATTGATCGAGAATTTGTTCGCTACGCCGATTTTATGAGAACGTTGTTGACAGAATTAAGCCGTCGTTTCCAGCCTTCTATCTCAACTCCAATTATGATTCACGGAGTTTCCGAAGTGTTGCGCCAGCCAGAATTTTCTCAACTGCAACAAGTACAAACTTTATTACATCTGTTAGAAGAAGAACAAGATCGACTTTTACCGATTGTTTTTGAATTACCCGAACCAGAAACTGTTAGCAAGCGAGTTAGCATTAAAATTGGCTCAGAAAATCCCTTAGAATCAATGCGCTCTTGTACGCTAATTTCTGCTGTTTATCGACAGGGCGATATTCCAGTAGGCAGTGTAGGAATTATTGGCCCGACGCGAATGCTCTATGAAAATGCGATTCCCCTTGTAGAATCTGCTGCTGAATATCTTTCCGAAGCTTTAAGTTGATAACCCAAGTCCTTGTGGGCGATCGCACTCTTATAAGCTAAAAAGACCCAAAGATTAAGACATTTCAAAAGACTCAAATTAAAGGAGAACAGGGGTTTTTCCTTCTGCATAGCTGCATAATGCCTTCTGCCTTCTGATATAAATGGCGGGAGGCGGATTTGAACCACCGACCTTCGGGTTATGAGCCCGACGAGCTACCAGACTGCTCTATCCCGCGTCGCCTTTCCAAGTATAGCAAGAAAACTATCTAAATAACAACTAAATTTTTTTTAACTCAAAACATCGATAATTCCCCGATTACTTCTAGGCGTTTATAGCGACTGAGAGTCATAAAGCGTTCGGACAGCGTTTCAGCCACCGTAGGAGTGATCCAACCCATTTGCTTGAGAAGATGAAGGGCAACAGCATATTTAGCACGCTTAGACCCATCGAGGACTTTTATGGCTAAACCCATCCCTTCACCAATGCGACCAATACATTGAATGCCTTCTGCTCCCGATTTACTCACTAGTTGTCCTTCGCTCAATCGCAATAATTCAGTATCGAAAGCTCCCTCGCCAGCGACCATTTGAGGATAATAAGTCATTGCCCGAACGATGCGTTCTAAGTCCAAGTTATTGCCCGAAGCTAGCTGAGCGTATAAATGCGCCATTTGCCCTAGCTGCATCGAGTAAGTCGGAGCGCCGCAATCATCACGAGCGCCTATCAACTCTTCCCCTGGCATTCCGAGTAATTCGGCTACCTTGCTTAAAATTAATTGTTGTACGGGGTTAGAACGTCGTAGATAAGTGTTGAGGGGCCAATTGCGCTGTTGGCAGGCAGCTAGCATACCCGCGTGTTTGCCAGAACAGTTGTGTTGTAGCGGACTGTTGGCACCTTCTGGGATGGGACACTGAAGGGCGCTAGGGTCGATATCGGCACGCCAGAGGACGTTAAAGACTTGTCTTGCCTGTTCGATAGTACCGCGATGGGAACTACAAATGATGGCTAAATCTTTGTCCGTAAGATCGTAGCGTTCTAAAGTGCCCGTGCTAGTGACGGCTAATGCCTGAAAAGGCTTGAGGGCAGAACGAATAAAAGAAGTGGTTTCGGCATTGCCGGCGACTAAGAGAACTCGTCCTTTATCATCGCAAACGGTTGCTTCAACACAGTGGGTAGATTCTATAATTCCTTCCCTTAGTAGATGGACTTCGAGTCTGGGCGCTTGGGTTCTTTTTCCTCTGGTCATTCGAGTTTGAATTGGTGAGAAGGTAATTGGTAATTGGTGAGAAGGTGATTGGTGAGAAGGTGATTGGTGAGAAGGTGACTGGGAGAGCTAGTAATTAGGTTATCAGTTATTAGTAATTAAGCAATTGGGAAATTGGGAAGCAGGATAACCGGAATCTAGATCCTCCTTGTGCCCTCTGCCCTCTGATAACTGATTACTGATTACTGATACTAGCGATCGCGACTTTCTCATTTAAAGGAACAGCCATAGAAAGCTTCCACTGCCAACTACTATGCCTAAGATCAGAGCAGTTCGTTGTAAGCGTTGCATGATTGGCTCGATGTAATAAGAGACAATTAAACGATCACGCGCAATCGCTTCTGGCGGTTTTTGCCAAATTTGACCATCATACCATCCCGATTCTTCATAAAACACCTTTTCAGATTTAAGGCGATCTCTGATGTAATACCATCCTAAATATAGTCTCAGTAGCACTAACGCCACTAACAGACAAGCTCCTAACGTACCCGATAAAGCAAATAAAACCGGATGCTTTTGAGGGGAAAAGCTAGTGGCAGCGATCGGCCCGACGATAATCCATCCCCACAGCCACACCCAAGCAAATTTTCTCCAATAGGGAGATTTTTCCAGAGTTGCCCAACGAAAGAACCAAGACTCTTTTAACTGTTCGTATTCTTTAAGAGGTTGCTGTTCGTCAGGAACGGGACAGGATGCAACAGAAGAGTCTTTCATAACTGCTACTCTCGTACTGGGTTATAGAGGGGAATATTAATCCGTTCGGCATGACCCCAGAACGCTTCTAAATTGTAGAATTCTCGTTCTTGGGGCAAGAAAATATGCACAATGACATCGCCATAGTCATGAACAATCCAAGAACCTTCCGCTTTTCCTTCTACTCGCAAAGGATTTTTCTGAAACTCTTTAGCGACTTTTCCTTCAATTGCATCGGAGATCGCTCGTACCTGAGTTCTCGAAAAGCCAGTCGCCATGACAAAGTAATCGGTTAAATAAGATATATCAACAACTTTCAAAACGACGATATCTGCTGCCTTGCGGTCATCGGCCGCTTGTGCGATCGCCTGAACTAAACGCTGAGCTAACTCCTCTAAATTCTGATTCTTCTCGGTTATAGTCGATGAATTTTTCGAGAGATATTGTTCGAGATTGTGATTGGTCATTATGTTCGGCAAAAGCTATTTTTTAGAGAAAATCAATTAAGCTCGATTGGCTTTTTTAGTTAAATTTTACTCAGTCATTACAGATTGCGGTTTTAATTTGATTCTTAACAATTTGTAATGCCCAATTGCGAGTCAAAATTGTACGTGGGTGAATGGTTTTATGACTATCGAGTAAATATTTTAAGGAATAGTCACAGGTTTGTTGCACACTTTTATAAAGATTTTGAAAACTGACTCGACGCATTGCTTCAAGTTCTGGTGTATTTCCCCGATTTGGCTCAAGAACATCAGCTACAAAAACGATACAACTAAGAGAATTCATCTGAGGACGACCGAGAGTATGATTTTGGATAGCCTCTAAGATTTCTCGATCGCATACTCCGAATTCATCTCGTGCGACAATCGCGCTTGCATCAGCGTGCAATAAGTGAGGATTGGTTTCACAGAGCGGATCGATTTCCATTCCCTCTTTTTTTGCCATTTCCAGCAAGCGAGATGGCTTGAAAAATTTGGCCAAATCGTGCATTAAACCAGCTTGTGCAGCTTTGTTGGGATCGACTTGATGGCGATGAGCTAGTTCGATACACATTTGCTCAACACCTAATATATGTTGCAGGCGATGAGCGGAGACATTATCTGCTAGCCATGCTAGAACCCGATCCCGCATAAAAAATTATTAACATTATTCACCCTTATTGTAGCTAACCAATTGGCATTGGCAGGCACAGGATAAACAGTTTAATGGCTAGGAAGTTAAAGTCTGGTTAGGCAAGCTTTAGGATGGATGTTAGAGAGTTGAGCAAACAACGAAATCAATGAGTCAAATTAAATTAGTATCAGGACGAGGAATTCCCTTAGTGGGAGATGATATTGACACCGATCGCATTATTCCGGCAAGGTTTTTGCGCTGCGTCAGCTTTGATGGACTAGGAGCGCAAGTTTTTGCAGACGATCGCGCTCAGGCTAACGGACAGCATCCCTTCGATCTTCCTCAATATCAAGGCGCAAATATCTTAGTCGTCAACGCTAACTTTGGTTGTGGGTCTTCGCGAGAACACGCACCGCAGGCGCTTATTAAATGGGGAATACAGGCGATCGTCGGCGAGAGTTTTGCCGAAATCTTCTTTGGCAACTGCGTAGCCAACGGCATTCCCTGCGTCACGGCACAACCAGAAACCGTTAAACGCTTACAGACCTTGCTCAAGCAAAATCCTCAAACTCTCACGTCCGTAGATTTAGAAACCATGCAAGTTCGCTGTGAAGATTTTAACGCTCCTGTATCGATGGGGGAGGGATCGCGTCAAATGTTGATTTCAGGGACTTGGGATAGCTGCGGACAACTGCTCCAAGAGCTTCACCCAATTCAGACAACAGCAGCCCAATTACCCTATCTAGTTTGGGCAAGCTGAGGACTTTTTCAGCGATCGATAACCGAATTCCTGGCCGTTGGTCGCTAATTGAGAAGCTTAACTATCCTGATGCTGGATCACTAGCACCGAGCAATGAGCGTGATGAATCGCATAGTTACTCACACTGCCGAGTAGCAGTTCTGATAAACCCCTACGACCTCTGCGACCAATAATAATTAGGTCTGCCCCCCACTGCTTAGCAAAAGTACAAATTTGCCGACCGGGTTCGCCTGCTAGATAATCATACTCTGCCTCAACTCCAGCTTCCATTGCCCTTTGTACAAAGGAACTCAGCCAAGCTTGAAGTTCTTCTGTCGCTTCTTTGACCAGTTGCTCCTCCAATTCAATGATTTCTTGGGAATAAACGCCACTATAAGCGCCCATCCCAGCATAAGCAAGAAACTCCGGCATTCCCGATACTGGTTCTTGGAGGCAATGGAATACCATCAAACGACTGTTATAAGCTTTAGCTAGCTGTAACGCTTTTTCAAACAATTCTGAGGTAGAAGTCAGATAATCAACTGCCACCAGAATTTTATTAAAATCACTTGTTATAGCTCGCTCGTTCTGATTTGACTGGGTAAGGACTTTCTGACTGTTGGCTTGATTAGTCATAGTCCCCCTCTTAGTTTTTGCTACACTTCTACTTTTAGCGTGACATAACTCCAAAATTTTATCTCAGCTTTGAGAGAAAATTTAATCTCGATCGAGGCTTTTTGTCTCGATCCCAGACCAAGAAGTGACAAGCGCGATCGATTCTTCAAGCTATTTGGTAAAACTCTTGATAATTTCTGAAATTTATGTGTATACTTATAAAGGTGCGTAAATCGCTTCGGGGGTTTAGCTCAGTTGGTAGAGCGCCTGCTTTGCAAGCAGGATGTCAGCGGTTCGAGTCCGCTAACCTCCATACAAAATCAAGGCTTTCTGCTGATATCTCTAACCAGAAATGGTATCGATCTGGTATTTCTGAAGCCATTGAACGCTATCGTGATTCCATACGGTTGAGATGGGGAAAATCATGGGGAAGCGATCGCCATTGACATCCGGTTTCAAGTAGATAGAATATAGCGTTAACTACCTCTCTAAGCTCGGTTTCACGTTTTCGTCCGCGTCTTTTTTCTTCGGGCAGTAAGTCGGTATTTGAACAGGGTTGCGAAATCTCTTGACATTAATACGGCTACAATTCTCGAATTTGGTTAATAATTGTGGCGATATTGGCTATATTTCCTGTTGATATTGTACTAATAATTGTCTGAACTAGATTAATAGTCGAATTGACAAATTGCAAGATTCGATTGACTTGTTGTAATTGTGCGATCGCTTCATTGGCTTTTTCAATTCCTTCTTGAATACTTTTGGCTGGTTCTTGCAGATCAGTATTGATCGCCGCAAAAATTTGATTGTTAATCTCATCAATCAGTTTTGTTATAAGTTTTTCTGCTTTAACCATTTGGTCAAAATTTTCTGGTGTTAGCTGTCCTTGATTTAGCAGGTTTTCTCTCTGTTTAACAATCGTTTTTCGTAACTTACGCCAAGATTCTCTTTGTGCTTCTAATTCAGCTAAGCTTATACTTTCCATTTTTAATTCTCCTTAATAACTTTCTCAAGTTGTCTATTTCATAAAGTTAAATACTTGAGCTATTATCAGTTTTGCTCTAATTGTTTTGACAAAGATTTAATCTTTTTGGCATAATCTATCATGATTTTTTCAGCTTGTTTGCATTGCTCTGGAGTAGACATTGAAGCTGATGATCGCTCTTGAGGTTTGGGAAAATAACTCGTACAAAAAGTGCTTTGCTCTTCTGAAGTCAGATCTTCCTTAAAAGTATTAAACAACGCCTGATGGGTTTGAGAGGTTTGCTCCAAAATAGCTAGATAGGCTAAGGCAGCTTCTTTATTTTCTTGAACTTTTTGGTTCCATTGTTTATAGTCAACCTCTAAAACAGCAAGTTCATTATTTAATCGAGTTGGATTATTTTTAAATTTACGCATAGTCATGTTATAGACGGTTTCAGAATAAACATTAATTTGGTCTTTTTCATCTTGTAAAACTCCATTTAAATAAAATAAATCAATCTGTTTTTGCAAGTCGCCGATATATTTAACAAGGTCGTTGTTTTTGCAAATGATAATAGGTTTTAACTTTTCATGCCGAAGTCGATCGCCTATTAAGTTTAGTAGCGATTGAGCAATATTAATCCCAGTAGAAATACTAGCTCCAAATGCTTGTCGGTCGGTTTCAGATAAATTCGAGCCAAATTTTTTGAGAGATTCTTCAATAGCTGTTAAGCTGCGATCATAGCTTACTGTATCTCGACTAGCTAGTCTTCCCAAAGTCGCTACATAAATCATTAATAAATTATTCAATTGTTCGATTCTTTCAGACTGTTGCTCTCTTGTTTGACAAGCTTCTTCTATTCTTAGAGGAGGAAAATTAAACTCTGGTTCATCATCAATAGATATTGCACTTTTAAGAAAATTTGCTGAAGTGTTAAATTCTAATTAAACACCTTTATTTATAAAATAGATTAAATCAATTTTTAACAGAAAATCATTTAAAATCACAAGTAAGTAAATCTTAATATTCATGGCTAAGCAGTATCGCGTGGTGGCACTTCCAGGAGAAGGAATTGGAGTAGAAATCGTAGAAGCGGCACTCAAAATTCTTCAGGCGATCGCTCCACTCAAAGGGTTTTCTGTCAAAGTAGACTACGGTCTTATTGGGGGAACCCGCTTTGAATGTTTTGGGAGACTTTTTCCCAGACGCTACGGCGAAATTGTGCGAGGGATCTGATGGAATTGTTTTCGGCGCAGTATCTAGGGGAGGACTCTTAGAATTACGAAAACATTTTGATTTCTTTGCCAATCTTCGTCCGGTTCGTACTTTCGACAGCTTGCTCAATAAATCATCCCTAAAAGCTGAAAAGCTTCAGGGAATAGATATCCTCTTCGTGCGAGAATTGGTGAGCGGCATCTATTTTGGGGCTTCTGGACGAGGTGAAGATAAAAACGGTGCTTATGGCTACCATACCATGCGCTACGGCGATCGCGAGATCAAAAGAATTGCGCGAGTTGCCCTCCAAAAAGCACAAAACCGCCGAGGTTTATTGACTGTTGCTCACAAAGAAAATGCCTTGCCTCATTTGCCGTGGACTCGTTTGGTACTCCAAGAAGCTGAAGCGTTTCCTGGAGACAAAAGCGAAAACTGGGAATTTAAATTTACAGTCCTTTACAATCTTTTTACAGTTTTGTCCTAAGATCGGAGGGGAACTTTAAAAGGTCTTTAAAGGTCTAAAATACCAACTAGGCAGTAGTCAGTCGCTTGAATAGCCCATGTTGATAGTTGGAAAAGCGACTAAGAGATGAAAAAGCACAAAAATTGAGTAAATGAAAGTAAAGGTGATTTAGAAATTGCTAAATCTAAATTTTTCCCAAAATTGTCAATATTTTAATAGAAATTTGAGGTAGTTCGCTCATGAAATCATTAGCTCGTTGGAGTACAACTATAGGGGTAGTTGGAAGTACAATTTTAGCGTCTTGGTTGGGTCTAGTTTCAACAGTATTGGCTCTTCCCCAAGAACAGATCGTCAAAACGCTACAACCCGTACCCGTATTCACCATCGCGGACGAACAAGGCGCTCCCTTAGTAGCTGTCGGGCAAGATAATAAAAAGATAACAGGGGTATTTATCAGCCAACAAGATGCTCAGAAGTTTTTCCAACAACTACAACAACAAAATCCTGAATTAGCGAAAAAAGTTAAGGTTCAACCCGTATCGCTTGGGGAAGTTTTTAAGTTAGCTCAGGCAAATGAAAATAAACCGGACGGACTCAATTTTGCCTACGTGCCGACAAACACTCAAATTGAAGCAGCTAAGACAGTTCTCGGTGATAGTGGACAACAATATCAAGGGGGAGTTCCTTTGTTTGTGGCTAAGGGCGGAGAGGAACAAGGCTATCTAACTGTTCAACAAAATAACGAGACGAAAATTCCTTTCTTTTTTGAAAAAGCTCAACTTCAAGCCATGTTAGAGCGCTTTAAAAAGGAAAAGCCCGATCTCGCTTCGACGGTGAAAATTGAAGTCGTTCCCTTGGAAAGCGTCATGGCAACTATGGAGGAAAGCAATGACGAAATGCTAACTAAAATCGTGTTAGTACCTTCTCAGGAGTCGCTACAATTTATCCGCTCTACTGTCCAACAAGGACAAGGCAATGCTCAAGGACAGCCAGCCCCTCAAGGTCAGCCCGCTCAATCTAATCCCCAAAATCAACAGAAGAAATAGGATTGGATTTGCTCTAAGTACAGGACAAAAATTGTAGTGCGTGAAGAAACTCAGAATGTTTCAAGT
>CAYTUO010000043.1:0-17168 GCA_964441015.1 uncultured Pleurocapsa sp. | reverse complement strand
GGCTTCTTCGGGTTTGTCTGATGGCTGGATTTCAGGAACACGAACGCCAGCGAGAGACTCTGGAGAGTTGGGAAATTCTTGAGCGATCATTGTTATAGTTTGGCTCCTGATAACGGCAGTCGAGCAAAATGGGGGTTTATTCCGATCTAGCGTGTGTGATCGGGTTTGCTTAACATTTCTTTAACCATACCTTAGCAGTAATATAGCCGATCTTCTGAGAGATTGAGTTATCAGTTTTTTTAATAACTCGCTCCTTGCTAAATTCTTATCGGAAAATTTGGGTTTAAAACAAGAGTGCTTCTAGCACGGCTTTTTGATACAATCAGGTTAGTGGCAAGGTAATTAACCACTTTAAAAACCATTTTGAAACACAGTTTCAACTAAAACAAATTTTGAAGTATTGCTTCAACTAGGGCGGGGCACGCCCAAAGTAAAAGCTTGGGGAGAGAACCACCTCTGGATTAGAAACTGCAAGGTATCTAATTTAAGTGGACTCGTTGAACCAAGAATCCTCATGCCTTTAGGCTGAGGAGTGTCAACAAACGACGTTCAATAGCAGTAGCCCAGCATTCTGTCATATCACTAATTGTAACGTCGATCGCACAAGGGGTATCAACAGTAAAAACCCGTAAATTCGAGTGCTTGCTGCTCACTACACCAATTTTTTGCCAATTAGCCCCCAGTTGTTCTCTTAAATACGACTCCCAATCTTCTTGACAGTCGGGCTTGACTGAAACCACGATTCTACTAGCGGCTTCTCCAAAGAGAACTTCATCGAATCGTCTTTCACCTGCCTGGAGAGAAATTTCTGCACCTAATTGACCGCTAATACAACATTCTGCCAGTGCTACAGCCAGTCCGCCTTCCGCACAATCGTGAGCAGAATTTAACCAATCTTGGCGAATTCCCTGACGGCAAGCCTCTTGGACGCGACGTTCTAATTCAAAATCGACTACAGGCGGCTTACCCGCTACGATCCCGTGGATGGTTGCTAAATACTCAGAACCTCCCAAGGTGGGGAGAGGGGAAGTAGGGGAAGTGTGGGGAGGGTGGGGAGAATCGGGAGAAGGGGTAGTTCCAAGTAAATAAATTAAATCCCCTTCTTGTTTCCATCCTTGTCCGCACACTTGGGTAAGATCGGGGACGAGTCCTACCATGCCGATGACTGGAGTGGGGTAGATGGGTTGAGGCTTTCCGTCTGAGTCTAGCGTTTCGTTGTAGAGAGAGACATTCCCCCCCGTGACTGGCGTTTTCAGTTCCCGACAAGCTTCGGATATGCCTCGACAGGCAGAGGCTAATTGCCAGTAGCCGATGGGATTTTCAGGAGAGCCAAAATTGAGGTTATCCGTAACTGCTAGAGGTTCGGCACCGACACAGCTTAGATTCCGTGCCGCTTCTGCCACTGCCGCTTTTGCTCCCTCAAAGGGATCGAGATAGACATAGCGGGGATTGCAATCTGTTGTAGCTGCTACGCCAATTTTTGACGCATCTGGTTTGGCATTGACGGGACGAACGCGAATGACTGCCGCATCAGCACCGCCAGGAAGAAGAACGGTATTATTTTGGACTTGATGGTCGTATTGGCGATATACCCAACGTTTAGAAGCAATAGTAGGACTGTCTAGCAGTTGCAATAAAATTTCATTCCAAGATTTTTGTGTACAATTGTAGACAATTCCTGCTGCCGTACAGGGAGGAAGAGACTCGGCCGTCCACTCCCAAGCTTTTTGGGCATATTCTGGAGGTTCTTGTAGAAGTTCCCGATGGTAGATGGGAGTATTTTCTGCCAAAGCGGTTGCTGGAATTTCGGCGGCGACTTCTCCTTGAAAAAGAATGCGGACAATCGGTTCTTCGATAACGGTTCCCGCGACAACGGCATGAAGTCCCCAACGCTGGAAAATCTCGATTAATTCCCCCTCTCGTCCCTTATGGGCGACAAAGAGCATCCGTTCTTGGGATTCTGAGAGGAGATATTCGTAAGGAATCATGCCCGTTTCGCGGACGGGGATTTTATCCAAATCCAATTCGATGCCTACGCCGCCTTTAGCTGCCATTTCTGAGGTGGAACAGGTAATTCCCGCCGCACCCATATCCTGTGCGGCAACGACTGCACCTGTCTTAAAAGCTTCTAGGCAAGCTTCGATGAGGGATTTTTCTAAAAAAGGATCGCCGACTTGTACCGCAGGGCGATCGTCAATAGACTGATCTGAGAGTTCTGCACTGGCAAAGCTAGCCCCTCCCATGCCGTCCCTGCCCGTGGTAGAACCAACGTATAAAACGGGATTGCCAATACCCGCAGCCCCAGATTTGATTATTTCCGGCGTTTCCATCAATCCCAGTGCCATCGCATTGACCAGAGGATTGCCAGAGTAAGCGGGATCGAAATAAACTTCGCCGCCTACAGTGGGCACACCAACGCAATTACCATAGTGTGCAATGCCTTCTACGACTCCAGCAAACAGCCTGCGAGTTTTGGCATCTTCTAGGGAACCAAAGCGTAAGGAGTTTAAAACAGCAATGGGACGTGCCCCCATTGTAAAAATATCTCTGAGGATACCGCCGACTCCGGTTGCTGCTCCTTGAAAGGGTTCGACGGCAGAAGGATGGTTATGGGATTCAATTTTAAAAGCTAATCGCAGTCCGTTTCCTAAGTCCACCACGCCTGCATTTTCTCCAGGGCCAACGAGGATGCGATCGCCACTGGTGGGAAATTGCTTGAGTAAGGGTCGGGAGTTTTTATAGCAACAGTGTTCTGACCACATTACTCCAAACATTCCCAATTCAGCTTGATTGGGATGGCGACCTAAACGTTTGACAATTTCTTCGTATTCTTCAAGCTTAATACCTTCGTCGGCGATTTCTTGAGGAGAAAAGGGAGCAGACATTGGAAGTGTTTCCTGATGGGACAGGTTTTATTGTATCTGCGATCGCGTCTTAACAGTTATCAGTTATCAGTTATCAGTGTCAGGAGTTCAGACTCAGGTTAGTATTATCGTCCTTGTATCGGCGATGGCCTTTGGTTTAGGGGGAAAAGAGATAGCCGCCGAACAATTGCGAGAGTGGTTGCATATTTTTAAACGAGACTGATGCCAAAAATTTAGTTTAATTGCCCCGGTAGCATCCCAGATGTGTAATTGTAGTGTAAGCGTCTCGACGAGCGAATCTATAAAAGCGAGCAAGGTTCTGCCGCCTCACGGGTACTTGATCTTGTTTGGGCTAATATAAGCTTTCAGGCATCTAATGTATGAGAATTCTCCAAATTGTCCCTTCGGTTTCTCTGGTTTATGGCGGCCCCTCTCAGATGGTGTTGGGACTCTCAGCCGCATTAGCAGTCGAGGGAGTCGATGTTACCATTCTCACGACTAATGCTAATGGAGATTCAGGTCAACCCCCCTTAGATGTTCCCATTGGCAAACCCATAGCGCAGGACGGCTATCAGATCCTCTATTTCCCCTGTTCTCCTTTTCGTCGCTATAAATTTTCTCTCGATTTATTGCGCTGGTTGGCTACCCATGCTCGCGATTACGATTTAGCCCACATTCATGCCCTATTTTCTCCCGTGAGTACGGCAGCAGCAATGGTGGCGCGATCGCACAAACTTCCCTACATTCTCCGTCCTCTGGGAACCCTCGATCCGGCGGATTTACGCAAGAAACGTCAACTCAAGCAACTCTATGGCTTTCTCTTAGAACGACCCAATCTTGCAGGTGCAGCCGGAATTCACTTTACCACCGCAGAAGAATGTAAGATTTCCGAACGCTTTGGCACTCAGACGAAGGATTTGATCGTTCCTCTGGGAGTAGATCTTCCCGAAATGTTACCGCCAGTTGGTCAGGCACGCAAGGATTGGGGAATTCCAGACGATTTGCCAATCATATTATTCATGTCCCGAATTGACCCCAAAAAAGGCTTAGATTTACTGATTCCAGCTTTGGAAAGTCTTTTAGAGGAAGGATTGCCATTTCATTTCGTCCTAGCGGGGTCAAATCCTCAAGATGCCGACTATGAAAAGCAGATTCAACAACGAGTACAGACTTCTAAGTTAGCAACCCAAACGACGGTTACGGGGTTTGTCTCAGGAGAGGTAAAGCTAGCACTGCTACAAGATGGGGATCTCTTCGTTTTGCCATCTTACTATGAAAATTTCGGTCTAGCGGTGGCTGAGGCGATGGCGGTGGGAACACCTGTGGTGATTTCCGATCGCGTTTATATCTGGAAAGACGTAGAAGATGCGAATGCAGGATGGGTGAGTTCAACTCAAGTGGAATCTTTGAGCGAAAAGTTGAGATGTGCTTTAAAAGATGTTGCCCAAAGAAAACTAAAAGGCATGAATGCTCGTAAATTAGTCATAGAGCGTTATAGCTGGAGTGCGATCGCCAAGCAAACGATTGCCGCTTACCAGTCTGTTATGGGTTAATTGAGGAAATGAGCGTTTCGCCATTAGAAAACTTTAGAGAAAAACAACCGAGATCGAATCGGCTATTTCGACCGCAAGTTGCTACATTGGTGATGCTAGGCGCGATCGCGCTTTCTGCTTCGGTGGTCGCGGCTTGGTTTGCTGGAGAGGGCAAAATTGCCACGGTTTTCAAGCAAATTAATGTCCTCCAGGAAAATCCTCCTCTGTGGCTAGAAGTCCCAATGGTTGCAGGCGAGATCTTGATGTTACCTGCGATTATCTTGCTCTTAGTCGTGTGGGGAATTATGAAAGTGTCCCCGCAGCCGCGCAATTGGTCGCGCTGGATTGTAGCAACGATTTTGCTGGCGTTGACTATGCGTTATCTGGTCTGGCGATCGCTCTCTACCCTCAATCTTAGCGATCCGCTCAACGGTGTCTTTAGTTTGGGGCTGTTTATTTTAGAAATGCTGATGTTAAGTGGCAGCCTCATTCAATTAATTTTGATGCTCAATGTCAAAGATCGACAACAAGAAGCAGATCAACTCGCAGTAGATGTCCTGGAAGGTCACTTTCAACCCACCGTTGATATTTTTATCCCCACCTACAGCGAACCCGCTTTTATCCTGCGACGGACTATCATAGGTTGCCAAGTGATCGATTATCCCTACAAAAAAGTTTACTTACTAGACGATACTCGAAGAGAGGAAATCAGGGCACTCACCCAAGAACTCGGTTGCGAATACATAACTCGTGCCGATAATCGCCATGCCAAGGCAGGAAACTTAAACCACGCCTTAACGAAAACTCAGGGAGAACTGATCGTAGTTTTTGATGCCGATTTCGTGCCGACCAAAAACTTCCTCACCCGTACTTTGGGCTTTTTTCAAGACAAGCAAGTCGCCTTGGTACAAACTCCGCAAACGTTTTATAATGCCGATCCCATCGCCCGTAACTTGGGACTAGAAAATATTCTCACGCCTGAAGAAGAAGTCTTTTATCGCCAAATTCAGCCGATCCGCGATAGTTCGGGCAGTGCGATTTGTGCGGGGACTTCTTTTGTGGTGCGCCGTCTTGCCTTGGAAGCAACGGGAGGCTTTTTTACCGAATCTCTGAGCGAAGATTATTTTACGGGCATTCGACTTTCGGCGCAAGGCTATCGTTTGCTCTACCTCAATGAAAAATTGAGTGCTGGTTTAGCGGCCGAAAATATTGCTGCCCATGCCATTCAGCGCTTGCGGTGGGCGAGGGGAACGCTTCAGGCATTTTTTATCGAAGCTAATCCGTTGAGAATTCCTGGACTTCGCCCCATTCAACGACTGGCTCATCTAGAAGGATTATTACATTGGTTTACTAGCCTTTCTAGGGTGGGATTTCTCTTGATTCCCTTGGCTTATTCTTTTTTGGGTGTCATTCCTGTGCGGGCAACTCCCAAGGAAATTTTATTTTTCTTTATTCCTTACTATCTGGTTAGTCTATCGACGTTTTCTTGGCTCAACTATCGCAGTCGTTCGGCGGTTTTATCCGATATTTACTCGCTGACGCTGGCGTTTCCCCTAGCGCTGACGGTCATTCAGGCGATGCTCAATCCGTTTGGCAAAGGGTTTAAAGTAACTCCCAAGGGGACGACGAGCGATCGCTACACTTTTAATTGGGGATTAGCTTTGCCTTTAATCGTGTTGTTTATCGTCACTGCTATCAGTCTGTGGCGTAACTTAGGGATGTGCATGGTCAAAGGCGCGTGGGAAGTGACCGTTCCCCCTGAAGTTGCCCAGCAAATTAAAGGGTTATCCTTGGGGTGGCTCTGGAGTAGCTATAACTTAATTATGTTGGGGATTGCCTTACTAATTTTGCTGGACGTACCCAAACCCGACTCCTACGAGTGGTTTAATTTACGTCGCGTCGTGAAATTACAGGTAGCAGAGTCAATCCCCTCTCCTCCTTCTCCTCTAATCTTCTGGGGAGTTACCCAAATGATTTCCGAAGCGGGTGCTGAGATCGCTTTGACACAAGGGGGTTTGCCATTATTGGCTACGGGGGACACCTTACCTGTGACCTTGGAAATTATGGAGGAAAACCTGAAGCTGAACGGTTTGATTACTCAGACGGGATATCGGGATGAATTTCCGATCTTGCGAGTGCAATTTGAGCAAATCAGTCTTGAAGCACAGCGTTGCTTGGTACAGATGCTTTTTTGTCGTCCGGGACAGTGGAAGCGCCGCGATACACCAGGAGAATTTCAGTCTTTGTGGCTGCTGTTGCGCGTCTTGATGCGACCTCGCATTTTATTTGAGAGAAAGGTAGATCTGAGTGCGATCGCGGTGGCTCAGGGATAAACGGCTCTATCTCAATCTAATTCAAAATTAACCTATCCTGTAAACCATAGGAGAAAACTTGACGGAATTTTCAGTGCTTGATGGCGAAGACTGGGATTTTGAGACGCGATCGCAAAATATTTAGTTATGCTATTGAGTATAAATTTATTAGATAGAGCAAGTTAAAAATGGTAGCGATTAAAGAATTACTTCAAAAAGAATTAGACAACCTTAACGAAGAACAACTGAAACAAGTCAGGGATTTTATTGCCTTTCTCAAATTCCGCCGTCGTTCTTTCAACTGGCAATTAAATGAATCTCAGATGGCTGTTCTCTACCAAGAATTTGCTGAAGAAGATCGCAAGTTTGCTGAAGAAGGATTGGATGAATACACAGAAATTCTAAGACACGAAGATTTAAAATGACTGTTCAAAGAGGGGAAGTATGGCTAGCCGCTCTAAATCCAACCAGGGGATCTGAACAAGGAGGCATTAGACCAGTTATTATCTTTCAAAATGATACAATTTCTCAATTTACAACTACCGTTATTATTATTCCTTTAACTACTAATTTACACCGTGCTTCTTTGCCTACTGGTCTTTTAATTCCCAGTGAAGAAGGAGGATTAGATAGAAATTCAGTTGCTTTGTGTCATCAATTACGGGTAATTGATCGCACAAGATTGCAAAGAAAATTAGGTGATTTAAATCCAGAAACGCTAATGACTTTAGAAGGAAAAGTATTATTGACTTTGGGTTATCAGTTGTAAATTTCTATTGATTTGATACCTCCAAAACAGAAGAAGCAGAACGTCCAAATTCCTCTGGGGCATATTGTAAATGAATTTCTGCACCAGGCCATTCAAATGTACCAGGCGTGACGGAACGTACTAAGTAGTGCAGGGTATAAACCCCCGCATCCAAGCGATCGCCATAGGCGACGACTTTATCTTTATGGATTTTCTGATAGTTAATTTCCCAGCTATCTTGTTGCGCCTGGAAGTAAGAGGTAGAGGTTTGGAAACTGGTATCGACTGCTTCAAAACCAGCAGGAAGGGGATCGTTAACGATCAGATGGTGGATGGGATGGTCGCTAATCATTTCTAATCCGATATCAAATACCTGTCCTGGCGGTACGGTAAAGGGTTCATCTGGCGCATATAGATCGATCGCGCGTAGGACTTGTGCTTGGTTAGCAGGACGAATGTAGCGGATGACTCGCAATCCGTTTAAGCGTCCAGGTTGATTTCCTGTGAGGCGATAGCGATAGGCGGTTAAGTAATGGAGGTTACCTTGGCCAGATTTATTGAGGATTAAGTCGTGTCGTCCGCGAGGTAATTTTTCCATCGGGACTTGCAATTGATAATTAGGATGGCGATATCCTTCAAAGCGGACTTTTCCTAACGATTTGCCTGCGAGTTGAACGGTGGTATTAAAGTTAGGTGGTGTCGGTTCTAATTGACTGTATTCTACTAATGCGGTTAAAGCTTGGGCGTTGTCGTAGCTGGTTTGCCAGTTTCCTTCCCGTCGCATTGCTAAAAGTCCTTGCAAAACGCGATCTAAGACTTCTGGAGTAGCTTTTTGGGCAATAAATAGGCGTAATGCTTGTGCTTGGGTGGTAGTTGCCGAATTAAACCAATGCCACTCTTGCGGTAAGTTTACTGTTGCGGTGCGTCCTGTTTCATACACGGTTTCCTGAAGGTCGTTGAATAGGGTTTGCGCTTCGTCTTGCCATTGGGGGAATTGGAAGAGATAGCGGGTTAGTTTAATCTGGTTAACGCGATCAAGTGAATTTTTATCTTCAT
The DNA here is from genome assembly GCA_964441015.1 of uncultured Pleurocapsa sp. Classification (GTDB taxonomy): domain Bacteria; phylum Cyanobacteriota; class Cyanobacteriia; order Cyanobacteriales; family Microcystaceae; genus Hydrococcus. The sequence goes on along the minus strand of CAYTUO010000043.1, from coordinate 8,656 downwards.
AGAGAGAAACCAGGAAGTCTGCGCGTTTTTCTCCCAATTCTGCCAATGCCATCAATGCTTCTAGTTGGACTTGTCGGCGACAGGAAAGAGTACACCATGCATATTGTCCAGGATTTGTCAAGATTTTGTTTAAATACGTTTTGAGGCGAGTAATGATCTCTGAGTCTACCGGAAATCCGGCCGATTGTGCGAGGGCGATGCTTTCTGCGGCATAGGGAGTGATTAAGGGATCAGATTCAGTGGTTTGTGAGGAGGGAATATCGGCAAATCCTCCGTCAGGTTGTTGAAGTTTTTGCAGGTTTTCTAAGGCTTTATTGGCTTCTTGGCTGGGGTTAAAATTAGAGACAACTTGAGCGTATTTTTGCGAGAGAATTTGTAAGTTAGCTGCGATCGCGAGTTGACTGGCAGAGGTTTCTAAGAAAGGCAACCAATCTTGGTCAAGAACTTGTTTTGCAGGCGCGGTCATTTCTGGAATTAGGGTACTGGCAAGGGAAATGTCTAATCCTCCTGCATTGGGAAGGACTTGATTATCGATTTGTAAGGGGATTTTGACTAGATTGGTCGTTACGCCAGATTCAATTGCTTGTTCTGTTATTTCTAATTCCCTCACTTCTAGAGGAACTTCAAAGGCATCGCTTTCTTGGTGATTGAGTTGGGTGACAAACTGGACTTTTCCTTCGCCAACGTCAGAGGCAATCATTGGGAAGCGATAAGCATTCGTTCCCGAACTTGCATTCGTTTGTACATTGGATTTATCGACAAATTGGAGATTATTGGTCACAGAACCATTTATCGTTAAATTCCCCGTCTGTTGGGTAGTATTGGTGACGGATACGCCTGCATCGAAGCGATCGCCCAGACGAGCAAATTGAGGCAAGATGGGATTAGTAATCAGGGGTTTAGTGGCAATAAAAGTTGCTTCTCCATTGCCAAAATGGAAATTTCCATCCGTCGCTACTGCCATGACTCGCCAAGTCGTTAAGTCATCGGGTAAGGTAAAGGTGATGCTAGCTTTTCCCTGGGCATCGCTGAGAACGGAACCGTTGTAGTAAGCGAGTTCCTCAAACTCTGTCCGAATGCGGGTACTTGCTGCTGCTGCTGAGAGTCCGCCACCGTATCCCCATCCTTTTTCTAAGGGGGAAGTTTGGGCAGTTAAGATTACTTTGGGACGATTATCTGCTAGGCGAGTGGAAATATCTTGTTCTGCATAGACGGTGGTCACTAAATCGGGAGGACGATAGCCAGTTAGTTGTAAGATGGCTTCATTGACTACCATGACGGTGAATTGTCCCTCGATAGGATTGCCCCGATAGTCCTGTAAGGTTAGATCTACGGTTTGCTGCCTTCCTGGTTCTTGTTTTTCTTGTTGTGGGGTAATTTTTACCTGTAAATACTTGTCCTCCAAACTGGTTTTAAAGGGAACAAATCCAATGCGGACGAGATTTTCAACGCTTCCAGGTTCGATTTTGGAGATGGGTTGTCCCTGACGGACTAATACTGCTTCTACAGCAGCATTGGGAACCATGTCTGGGGTAATTTGAAACTGGATTTTAGGTGCGCCGCCTTGGACTTTTTGGATGGTACTGTAGAGGGTATCGTGACGAATGACGGCAAAATATAATTCTGCTTCGGGATAGGGAGATTCGATTAATGCGGTCGCGGTTTCTCCAGGTTGATAGGTTTCTTTATCTAAGTGTATTTCAAGACGGTTATTGCGATAGCGATCGCCCCAACTGACTTCATTTTCTCCTGTCACCCAAATTTGTGTATCGGTTGCACTGACATCGCTGTGAGTGTTGGCAAAATTTGCCTGGATGCGATACGAACCTGACTCAGAAGGGGTTAAAGAGAGGGTTTGCGGTTCGTTTCCTGAACGAATTTCCTGTTGGGCAACGGTTTTATATTCTACTTGATTGCGAGAGGTTCGACTCCCTTCTTGCAGTTGGGTGACGCTGCTATATTTTATCTGTTGCAATTCGACGCGAACTTTTTCCCCTGTTATTATCTTGCCTGTGCGATCGGTTACGATGACTTTAATGGGAAAAGATTGACCGGCTTGGGCCACAAAATCGCTTTGCAATCCGATTAAATATTGACTGGGTAAAGCTGTAAATGTTTTGACATCAGATACGGACAAATTAGACACATCAGAAACCAGTGCTTCTACTCGATATAGCATTGGATAGGGTAAATCTTCTGCGATCGCAATCAGTTCGTTATTTTTACCTGTCGCATCTAAAACGCGATTCGCTTGTCGTACATCAGTGGGCACTTCTGGGGGTTCATCGGGCCAAAACCACTGGCGACCAAAAGAAAATTTTTCCCAACCTTTAGGAATAAATTCTGTTTTTTGACGAGTCACATAATATTGAACGTTTCCGCTTTGTACGGGGGAACCAAATAGGTAATTACTTTCGGTATTAATCGCAATTTTGTCGTCAATCACAGCCACTTCTTTATCCAAAGTTAGATTGACTTTAAAATTCGGCGGTTTGAATTCAGCTACGCGAAAGTCGCCGTTAATTTCTACGCCAGTTTTACTAATAGCCCGCAGTGTATAGTAACCTAATGGTTGATTTTTAGCGAAAGGTAATTCTAGAGAAAAAGTCCCAAATTCATTTGTGATTTGCTTTCCTAAATCCGTTTCTTTGCCATCGGGATCGATCAGCGTGACTTGATAGGAAGTATTTTTATCTTGTTTTAAAACTCCATTTTGCAGATAATAAGCTGTTCCCGTAAACCCAGCTTTTTCTCCAGGTTGATATAATTGCCTGTCCGAAAAAATGGTTCCTCTTGCTATCGGTTTTCCCTCATCCCATCCCGCATAAATTCCATACTCATAGGAACCGCTATATTCATTCGTTTGCGTAAAGGCCCAATCCTTACCTTCACGGGCAATAACTAATAATTGCGGTGTCGTTTTATTCTGCAAACAGGGTTGCCAATCTTGACCTTTTACGATCGCCGTTCCTGTCGTATCAGTTGTCGCGATCGCGCAGGGATTTGTTGCCAATCTTGCTGGCGAATCTAACTTAGTTTGATAAATTTCAACTGTCGCATTTTCAACCGCAGATCCATCCGAAAGATGGTTAACGCGAACTAAACCAGAGTCAGGAAACTCCTGAGAAAATACGCCTAAATTCGTCAACTGAACTAATCCATAAAACTCCGGTTCTGCATAAAGTTGCTCATTGTTTTCAAAATAAGGATTCGTTTTTGCTTTAATCCCATAAGCTAACAGTCCCGTTCCAGAAGCAAATTTCTCTTTTAAAGGAACAATATTGTCATAACTTTCATTCTTTCTTCCTCCCGCTTTAATAGTTGACCATCTAGCAGGATTCGGTAAAATTTTATCCAGATCATCTTGAGGATAACTCGCATCAATATAAACTAAATCTGTTGCTTCTAAAACGCGATAATAAGCCTGATATTGAGAGTCGGGTAAATTGACAGTTGAAACGTGAAGTTGTAAATTCGTATCGGCTGGAAAAATATTTAATCCAGTTGGTGTCCAAATATCAGCAGCAACATCTCCAGTATTATATTGGAGACTAACAGGTTTTCCTAAAGTTTGTCCAAATTTATCTTTAAGTTTAGAACCGATAGTAATAACATAGTGAGTGGCTGGTTCTAGCGCCCAAGGATTAATACTGACCAAATTATCATTGTCATAAGCTTGTAAAACTTTTATTGTCTTTTTGGGTGTAGGAGTAATGGTAATGTTTTCCAGGGCCGTTTCGGCCACTAAACCATTATTAAATTTTAGTTGAGGACTCCCTTTAATAAAACGCCCATAAGCATTTCCCTTATCTAAAGCGCCATAATATTCTAATTTTTCAAACGCTAAGGGAGAATAAGTAGAAACATAACTAACCCATTTTTTTTCACTCACTAAATTTCCTCTAACTGGACGTAAACCAGGGAGAAACTCAATGCTATAGCGAGTCGATTTTTCTAAACTGGTTTCAGGAGTAATTTCATAATTCCAAGTCCGAGATGAAGGAGGGAATTTCTCTTCCTCGTTTTCTTCTTCTTTAAAAGCAACATTAACCCCAATCTGACGATCCTTTCCTAAAGACGACAGCAGCAAATGTTCTTGAATAGAATCGAGGTCTAATTCTAGATTAGACGTGAAAGTTAGCAGGGGTTTTAACTCAATGGGATTAGTATCAGCTTCTGAAGTATTAATACTTCCTGGTAAATTGGTAATTTGAATCGGTTCTGTGTTAAAAGTCCAAGCTAAATCTTGCTCTAATTGATGGTTGTTTAAATCTTTTAATCCTGCTTTGAGAGTCACTTGAAAACGAGTCGCTTTCGGCAATATTTCATCTGCTTGAAAACCGACCATTCGAGGAGTTAAAAAGCGAAATTTACCCGATACAGGTGGCAAAATTTCCAACTTTTTTAAGAGTTCTTTTTGATTAGGACTATCTATTTTTTCGACAGGAATTAAAGGATCTTTAAAACGAATGCGAATTTGCGCTAATGGTTCAGATTGTCCGGTAGGACTTATTTGTTCGATCCAATTCGGTAACTGGGGAAGGGGTAAAAGAGCAATAGAAGGTAACGGTTCAACTCCCGATTGGATTTTCAGCAAACCGCATCCCGATATCCCTAGAACGAGAATTAAAATGAGGAAAAATTGGAGCGAAATTTTAAGAGATTTAGCGATCGCGTTCATTCCTTGACCCCTCACAGCGTATCTCTGTGATAGCGAATCTTAGGGGTGCGATCGGCGAAATTTCCACAATTCTTAATTAATCTAGAGGCTAGTAATCATAAATAGTTAGATTAGAAATAAAGAGATAGACTAAGCAACAAGCATGAGTTTTGACTCTAGATAACGCCATGTCTCTGAAAACTCTCCGCGATCGCATCGAGTCGATTAAAAAAACAAAAAAACTCGTGGAGGGAATGCGCTTAGTAGCAGCAACTAAAGTCCGTCGCGCTCAAGAACAGGTACTTGCCAGTCGTCCTTTTGCTGATGCGCTTGCTCAGGTGCTATACCATCTGCAATCCTACGTGCGGTTTGAGGATATAGATTTACCGCTACTGGGAGAACGGGAAGTTGGTACAGTGGGACTCATAGTGGTAGCCAACGATCGCGGATTATGTGGCCCCTATCTTGCCAATATACTCCGTCGAGCCGAAAGACGCGCCCGCGAACTGAAAGCAAGAGGTTTAGAATATCAATATGTGCTAGTAGGACTCAAAGCGATCGAACACTTTCAACGCCGACAAGAACCGATTGCCTTTACCTACGATCGCCTGGGACAGATTCCCTCTGCTACTGAAGCATCTCTGATTAACGACCAACTCTTAGCAATGTTTCTGTCCGAGACAGTAGACCGGATTGAGTTAATCTACTCTAATACTACCGCCAGCGAAAACGCCAGCGAACTCATCGAGCAATTGACGCTAGCTTATAACAAAGCTCGACAGGCAGCAATCACCGAGGAAATTCTCGAAGTCGTCAGTGGTGCCCAAGCGCTTAAAGACTACAGATAAGATCGAAGATATTTCTCAGGAGATTTAGCGATGACCCCTCAACTAGAGCAAGGAATTAGAAAGCTTTATCAAGAAGACTATGCTCTCTGGATTGAAAAGACAGTACAACAACTGCAAAATAAAGAGGTAGAAAATTTGGATTGGGAGCATCTGATTGAGGAGATAGAAGATTTGGGGAGAGAGTTAAAACATAAAGTGGATAGTTACTTAAAGCAACTTCTGATTCATCTTCTGCTTTACCAATATTGGACACAAGAGAAAGAGAGATGTGGAGTAGGGTGGAGAGGCGAGATTAACAATTTTCGCGATGAATTAGAGTGGCTATTTGAATCTAAGACCTTATATAACTACTTTGTTGGAAGAATCGAAGTTGTCTATGGCAAAGCAAGAAAGCAAACTATTCTAAAAACTCAATTGCCATCCGATCTTTTCCCCGAACAGTGTCCTTTTTCTGTCGAGCAAATTCTAGATTCTGAGTTTTTCCCTAACCCCTCTTGACAGTTATTTGCAGTGCTAGCATAGACCTACAACCTATCGCGAAATACAACTATGGCTCGCCTCAATCCTTACAGCCTGCGAATGCAAATCGGTCGTATGTTTGAGCAGGGACAATCATTTTTCTGTACGCTCAAAGTCCAGGATTGGCTGAAGGAACGAAATCAAGATCCCAACGCCTATGACATTATTTTTCATCAACAACCCGCGCCACCAGGAGCAAATATGAGGATGGCAGTTGAAATCGAGTTGCGTCGTAAGGACGGACAGCCTGTCGATCCTTGGATACAAGAAGAAATCAATCGCTCCGTTTAGAATCTTCTTGCTACATCAAGGTAAAGTCAAAATCTGCTTGACAAGTCGAAGTCATTACGAGTACACTTTATTTAGACAAAAATTGATATAGCTTTATTAGGATAAGGAGAAACAACTATGGCAACAACACAAGTCAAACAAAAAAGCAAATCTGAATTTTCCGCACGGTTTTACCCAACTCGCATCGATCTCCCTGCTGACGTTCGCCAATCAGTGGTAGAGATTCTCAATCAGACGCTAGCTGCGACGTTGGATCTCAAAACCCAGGTCAAACAAGCTCACTGGAATGTCAAAGGGATGGACTTTTACCAGTTGCACGAGCTATTTGATACAATGGCTACCGAACTGGAAGAATACATAGATCTGGTTGCCGAACGAGTCACCACGCTTGGCGCAACGGCAATGGGAACGGCTCGGATCGCTGCGGCGCAGTCCATTTTACCCGAATATCCTTATGATATCGTTGATGGGGTAGATCACGTAACAGCATTAGCAGAGCGCTATGCACCCTATGCGGCTCACCTGCGTGCGGCGATCGACAAAACTGCTGAATTAGGGGATGCAGATACCGCCGATCTCTACACCGAAATTTCTCGCGACATTGATAAGCGCCTGTGGTTCCTAGAAGCTCACTTAGTTAAAAAAGAAGATGTAGTTGGCTAGGTGAGAAGGTGATTGGTGACTAGGATAACTTATTATTATGATTTCCCGATCGCCAATCCCTAATTCCTTAAACCTGTTCGCTAATTGCTTGACGGTATAGCTTTTGGATCGTTTTGAGAATCTTGTCAAAAGACGATTTAGGAGATTCACTTGATGGTTCGAGAAGCTGTAACTTAGTCAGCAATTTAGCTTCTTGCATTTGAACGTCTCCGTCACTATAAATTAGGGCACTAATCGCTTCTAACAGCCCTTGGTAGTCTTCTTGACTGGGATTTTTGCCTAAATAGTTCTCCAGCCATTGGTAACATTCTGGGGGCCGTATGGGCTTGATTTCAGAGAGTAAAGATTTGATGTCTGGATCGTCAGCGATGCCGTGGTTTGTTGCCATTCGGTGTAGGTAGGCACGTTCTTCAGGTTGAATGATGCCGTCGATCCAAGCAGCACCAAAAAGAATCTGGAGTAATTGTTTGGTTTTTGCGTTTTTTTCCATTTTGAGACGATGTTTCCTGAAATTTAATAGTCGATCTCACCTTATCAACTCGATCCGCTTTTCAACTTCACCATAAAAAAGCCATCCATTTGATGTAGGTAAGGTAAAACTTTAATCCATCCTTGTGTTGTCGCAAACGATGCGGTGGGGGAGTTAGAAGAAGGAAATTGAATTTGCCAATCGGGGTGAGACTTGAGAAAAGCTTGCACTACTCTTTCATTTTCTCTCGAATTGAGAGTACAGGTTGCATACACTAATGTACCTCCAGGTTTAACCCATCTGGCTGTTTGCGTTAACAGTTCTTCTTGTAAGCTAGAAAGTTGGCTAATTTTTTCTGGGGTTTGTCGCCAACGAATATCGGGTTTTCTGTGCAGCGTTCCCAGTCCAGAACAGGGAGCATCGAGTAAGACGCGATCGGCTGCTTGAGTAAATTGGGAAAAATGGCTGCTGTCTCCCGTACAGATTTGAATAGATTGGAGTTGCAGGCGTTGGGCATTTTCTTTCAGTTTACGTAGGCGGGAAGCATCGCGATCGCACGCCCAAATCGGGGAGCGATCGCCCATTAATTCGGCAATATGGGTTGTTTTTCCTCCTGGTGCGGCACAGGCATCAATAACCACCTCTCCTGGTTGGGGATCGAGTAAATGCGTCACTAGCTGAGCGCTACTATCTTGAACCGTCCACCATCCTTCCTGAAAGCCAGGTAATTGTTGAATGGCTCTCCCTCCTCCCATCAATCTTAACGCTTGGGGTAAGTGGAGAACGCGAGAAACGGGTATGCCTGCACGGGAAAAAGCCGCTTCAACTTCATCGATAGTAGTTCTCAGAATGTTAACCCGCAAGTCGATCGCCGGTGGTAAATTAAACCACTCGCATAACTTTTCTGTTTCTTCTGGCGAGAATTGTTCCAGCCAAAGTTCCACTATCGAGTCAGGAAAGCTAAATAAAATTCCTAGCCGTTTTACGGTATCTGTTGGTAATTGCAAGGGATCGCCATCCTTAGCCGCTAAACGTTCGTATTGACGCAAGAATCCGTTAACCACACCAGAAAGTGCTTTTAGTCCCTTATCTTTGCTTAATTCTACGCTGGTATCGACTGCGGCAGAAGCCGGAATTTGACTTAGGTAGCGTCTAAGTACAGGACAAAAAATGAAGAGAAGGGTTGCAAAGGGTGACAGAAAAAGG
>CAYTUO010000042.1:0-17168 GCA_964441015.1 uncultured Pleurocapsa sp. | reverse complement strand
CTTTATGCTTCTGTTGCTCAGTAAGCTAACTTGGCACAAGAAGTTAACAGATTATAAAGAAATTGCCAAAGCGATCCAAGGGAAAATTCTCAGCGATTTTGAGGAATATTTATTTAATTATGCTGGAAAAGCAGAATTTATCATAGACGAGAAATTGAACGATCACCGTCCTGTTGTCGGGTTTGAACTCAATGAGTTAATTACTGCTGCCAAACAAAGACAAGCGCAGTGGAAAGAACTGAGGACTTTTGTGCCTTCTCTGGATTATATCGCCAAGATCGATACCGAGAATAACGAATGGCAAAACCTGACTGCACAAGAAAAACAGCAACTCCAACAATTCATTGGTTCTGGTAGGAGCTTACAGCAAATTAGCTACGATTTGGGAGAAGATCCCCTCAAAGTTACGAAAACCTTCGCCAGATTAGTACAAAGACAATTGATTATCCTTAGTTCGGATAGCTTGCTGTCGGTTGCTGTTGCTCAACCCCAATCTTCTCAAGAGGTTCCAGATTCATCAGCGTCTGCACCGGAAATTTTTATTGTCGATGATTCTCCCGTGCTGCTCAAAAAATTTCAAGCGTTCGCCACAGCTTTAGGCTATCGCGTTCGTTGCTGCGACAATGCCTCAAATGTCGTAGAAGCCATGTTAGCTTCCAATCCAGTCGCTATTTTCCTAGATGTCAATATGCCAGAAATATCGGGATTTCAGCTTGTAAAGCTAATCCGCCTTCAACCCAAATTAGCGTCAATTCCTTTAATCATTCTAACGGCAGAAAAAACTTTGCTTAATCAACAGCGTGCCAGGTGGTCGAAAAGTAAATTTCTGAGTAAACCTCTCAATCCTGACGAAATTCCTCAGTTTGAATCGGAATTACGAACTCTCTTGCAAGAGATAGCACCACTCAACTCAGTTAACCTAGTTGCTAGTTGTAATTGCTTGCTTCCTTAGCTATCAATTTTTCCGTGAAAGTCACTATTATTTAGTGACTTTAAAGTATTGTATTCCATAAAAATACTGAGGATTTAGTTTTTTGGTCATTTTAGACTGGTAAATGGCAATTTAGATTGAGACTAAATTTAAAGCAAACCCATTCGGAGGAATAATCATTATGCGGTTTTTGGTCGTTGAAGATAGTGCAGTGGACAGGCATCTGATAGTATCGATGCTAGAGAAACTCGGACACCAGGTAGATACTTATCAAAATCCGACAGGAGTACTGGAGAAGGTGGCGACAGGCAACTATGCTGCTGTGATTCTCGATATCGTCATGCCAGAACAAGATGGCTTTAAATTTTTGCGTGAAATACGCTTAAATTCAGCTACAGCCAACCAATACGTAATTTTTTGTTCGAGCAAAAAAACGCCTGTAGAAATTAGCTATGGAATCAAACGGGCTGGAGCGAATGACTATATTACTAAACCCGTGACAAAAGAAAGTCTGGAACAAGCCTTACAGAAGGTCTGAGAAAATGGAAACACAAACTCTCTCGCTGCGCGATCGCTACTTAATTGCTCTGGTAGGACAGCAGAAGTTAGCATTTCCCGCCCATTGGGTGACAGATATTCTCGTCATCGCTCGCTCGCAACTGCTAGCATTACCCTTCTACGATCCCATGCTTTTAGGGGTTGTCCACCATCAAAACCAGATCGTCCCCCTAGTATGTGCAAGCAAAATCTTCGGAGAAGGAGAAGAAGGCAATCTCTGGCAACAAACCTTGACAGCAGTGCGCTTGAGCAAGTTAGCAGCAGACTGCGAGGGAGTTGGAGTCGTCGTCGCTCGCATGACAGGCAGCTTGACGGGGACAGAACTTTCCCAAGAGCGACGGTTTGAGGTTTCAGATATTCCCAGTCACATTTGGCAACCGCAGCACTGGCGATCCTCAGCCATCAGTAATCAGTAATTAGTAATCAATTTGCTTCCTTTCCCTGATATTTCTCGTTTATAAAAGGAAACATTATGAGTTCATCTACAGAATTTGAAAGTTTAACGGCTTCATCTACAGGTGACTTAACCAAAGTCAAGAAGCGAATGGGGTCTAATCTGCTGGTGCCCGCCGTGTCGGTTGTCGCAGCAGTGAGTGGAATAATGGTGGGCATTTCTGCCTGGAATACCTGGAATGTCTATCAAAACTTTAAAACCGCCGTTACGAAAAACTTTAGATTACAAGGGGTAAGCGGTCAGATCGTCCATTTAGATGAAGTCCTAACCATGTCAGCCCGCATGGCAGCCAGTACGGGAGACCTAAAGTGGGAAGAACGCTACCTGAAATACGTTCCCGATCTAGACAAGGCCATTCAAGAGGTAATCTCCCTTGCCCCCGAATACCAGAAGAACGCCACGCAAACCGACGCGGCCAATCTCAAGTTGGTTGAACTCGAAGAGCGTTCCTTTAAATTGGTACGTCAGGGAAAAAAAGTGGAAGCCCTGAATCTCCTTCTCGGTCAGGAATATAATACCCAGAAGGCAATTTACAGCGACGGGATTAACGAAACCCTGGAAAATATCAAGCAGTCCGTAGATACCCAAGTACAAACTTATAGCGCCCAGTTAGCGCGATCAGCAATACTGGCCGGAGTGAGTTTCCCGATTTTAGCGGTTAGCTGGATTGTCGTTTTGTCCTTAATTGGTTCCTATATTCGCCAACGAAACCTCGCCCAGGCTTCTCTACAGCAGTTCAACCAAAACCTAGAAAAACGAGTTGAGGAACGGACGCAACAGTTGGCAGAACAGGAGCGAGCGACCCGCGAAGAAAGCGAGGTCTTACAAGAGGATGTCAGCCAAATCCTGGACGTAGTGTCGGCTGTTGAAGAAGGAGACTTGACCGTCCATGCGCCCGTCAGCGATCGCGTCACAGGATTGGTGTCCGATACCCTGAATCGTTTGATTGAGGAGCTTGCCAAAGTTCTCGCCCAGGTGGTCAATACAGCCGGTCAAGTCACGCAAGGTGCAAAGCAGCTAGAGAACCTGGCGAACGCCGTAGCAGCTAACGCGCAACAAGAGGCTCAATCAGTTGGTCAGGTCTTGGGTTTGACTGATGAGGTAGAACGCTCTGCCCTCGATTCCGCTCGACAAATTCAGACATCGATCGCCTCCTTGCAGACCTTGCGGTCAGTCCTAGAGAAAGGTCAAGACGCGATCGCGGCGTTAAATCAAGGGATTAACGTACTGCAACAGGGAACCGATCAAACCGTACAACAAATAAAGACCCTGGGAGAGTTCGTCGGATTGACCGATCGATTCGTACAAGAGCAAAGCCAAATTGCCAGCATGACCCAGGTATTAGCCATGAACGCCTCCCTAGTAGCCGCCAGAGCATCCGAGCAACGCGATCCCAGTCAGTTTGCGGTTGTTGCCCGCGAGTTTGAGCTTATTGCCAACCAGGTTAGCAACCTGGCCCAGCGAACCAGTGGCGGTCTAGTTGCCCTAGAACAGCGAAGCAATCAAATCCACAACGTCGTCACCTCTATTGATGCCAACGTGCAGAATCTCGGCGGACTGGTACGAGAGTTTACCCAAGGGGTAGAACAGTCAAGTCAAGTCTTTAGCAACGTTCAGAAAACAGCCAATGAAGCCGTCCAAGCTGGTGAAATGGTAGCCCGCTCCAGTCAAGGGATTGTCAGCGCTGCTCAAGCTACTGCTCAAGTGATGCGCTCCCTTGCCGACCTAGCCGACAAAACAGCTAAACTCACTCAAAATGCTAAACTCCAGTCGGGGCACATCGAGCAACTGTCGGGTCAATTGCTCTCAAGCGTTCAATTCTTCCGGTTGCCTGCCGCCTCGCAGGAACGAATCGACCTTTCCCAAAGCGAAGCAGCCACCCTGGACGCGAATTCTCATTCCACAGCTTCTGCTATTTAGTCTCTACTGGTAAATGTTTACTGATAACTGAGAATGCTACAGTCCTCTGATTTCTTCGATCGCGCAGAAATTCAACTCGAACAAGAATTGTGCCAGATGTTTGAGTTGGATTCGCACAAAGACTTGGAAACTTACCTGACCTGCGTCGGGTACCTGCAAGCCCAATCTTGGGCAACGGATCTTCAAAAGATGTATCGCGCCATTCACACCATCAAAGGCGGGTCGGTGACGGTCAGGGCAGAGGCTATCCTGCACGTGGCAACGGCACTAGAGGATCTCCTATCCGACTTGCGCTATCTCGAAATTGCTCCCCCGCTAGAAGACGGTCAATTGAGACAAATGCTTCTAGAGGGAGGAGAAATCCTTGCCAGCGTCATTGCCGTATCTGAGGTAGGAGAGGCGGTAGCGCATAAAGTAGAGCGCATTCAAGTCTTGCGAGAACAAATTCAACAAAGTTATTTAGCGGATTGGAACGAGCAGGCACAGCTTCAGCGCGAATTTGCCGAACAAGGGTTTGACTTGGTGGTGCTGGATTTGGAAATGACGCTAGAGCAGTTGCCAGCAGAAGGGACAGTGCCAGAAGCCACTATCGCACTTGCCAGCCAGCTTATCGAAGAATTGCAACAAATCGGTCAGGAACTTCAACTGGCTTCGGGTTGGACGACTTTGTTGGAGGATGCCTGCCAGCTATTGGTAGAAACAGACTGTTCTCTGTGGCGATCACAGTGGCCGAACTATTTTCAAGCGCTAAAAACCTGTGCCAAAAGCGGCGGCAAGACCGTTTCTCTCGAGACAATTTCTAGGGACGAACCTGTCTCATCCAGCCTCGATGAAATCGGGACGCTACTCGAAGAACTCGGTCAATCGGAAGCCATTGAATTTCTTGAATCGGAGCGGGCGATCGCGAAGTTGCCTAGGGTGACGCAAAAACGCACGATTAATGCTTCTCCTCCAGAAACTATCCAGATTCCCATTCCGCTAGAAAGATTAGAGCGATCGGCGCAGTCCGTCGTAGAAACTTTACTCGCTGCCCGTGCCACCCAAGGATTTTATCAAACCTTGCACCATTACCTCCTGCAACTCGTCACCCTAGCCAAAGACAGCGCTCAATACATCACCCAGCTACGACAAATTCAGGATGACTATGCTCTGTTAGATCGTCTTGAGGGGCGATCGCCTCAAGCGCCAAAAGGACTAACTCCCGAACGCTACCGCAAAGGGTACGTTACCATCAATCGCCTCTTAGAAACCAGTTTGCGCCTCTCAGAAATCGGAGCCGAAGCCGAACAAACTGCGAAAGAAACGACCGAGCGATTTCAGCAGTTAAACCGCAACATCCTTAAGCTCAAGGATGTCGTCGAAGATAGTCGTCTCGTTCCCTTCAAAAACTTGGCTTTTCGGGCGCGGGCTATCTTGCGAGACTTGATTGACCGTTCTGGCAAACCCGCCCAAATGATAGTCCAAGGAGAGCAAATCGAACTGGACGAAGGAACGGCACGGGGATTAGAACCCATTTTACTGCACCTAATTCGCAACGCCTACGATCACGGACTAGAGATGCCAGCAGAGCGAGTCGTCAAAGGAAAACCAGAACAGGGCACCCTGACGCTATCTTTGCAACGCTATGGCAGTACTTTTTTACTACAAATACAGGATGATGGTCGAGGCATGGATGCCCAGACAATTCAAGCCAGAGCCGAACAACTCGGATTTCCTCTAAAGCGTACCGAAACGCTAGCCGAACTCCTAGCGGTCATTTGTCAGCCAGGATTCAGTTCCCAAAGCCAAGTCAGCGCCATCTCCGGGCGAGGAGTCGGAATGGATGTCGTTGCTGAACAAATCACTCGTCTGGGCGGCTATTTGAGCCTGGAAACGACCCCAGGAAGGGGAACGACCTTTTCTGTGCACTTCCCCGTTCCTCACTTGTTAGTTCCTTGCTTACTCCTACAAGCAGGCGATCGCACCTTGGCTGTCCCCAGCGAACAGATTATCACCACCGCACTTTTTGAGAGCTTAAAGGCAACCCAGATTGCCGATTCCCATTCCAGCTATACCTGGGAAATTCACCAAGATGGGGCAGTAACGCCAGCCCTAGATTTATTGACATACTGGCATCCCCAGTTCAGATCTCGTCCTCTAGCCAAAACTGTTGTTGCCATTTTCGTTCGCTCTCAGGTAAGCCAGTCGGGGATCTGGTTATTGGCGGATAAAATGCTAGGACAATCGGAACTTCAGATTAATCCCCTTCCCTCTCCCCTAATTGCCCCTAATGGCTTAATGGGGGTGAGCTTGCAGGCGGATGGCTCTCTCATGCCAGTTCTCGAAGTCAATTCTTTAATCGAGCAGTTATTCAAAGCACCTACTGAGGCAGCTACGGGAACAACGCCCAGCCATCCAACCAATGCACCTCCAGCACAACAGCCATCTAGAGCCATTTTGGTTGTCGATGATGCTGCTCTAATGCGGCGACGAATTGAAGCGAGTCTATCTGCCTACGGCTACACGACTCATACCTGTGCTGACGGTTTAGAAGCCTGGAATTGGCTGCAAACGAATCCCAGTCCGGCATTAATCATTACTGATATTGAAATGCCCAATCTGGATGGTTTGGCTCTAATTGATCGCTGTCGTCAAGCCCATCTTACTTTTCCCATTCTGGTTATTTCCTCCCGTCTAGCAGAGGAATGGGGCAAGGAAGCCCGTCGTCAGGGAGCAACCGATTTTCTAACCAAGGGATTTTCGACCGCAGAACTGATTAGCCGAGTTAATACTTTGTTGGGATAGGATGAGCTTAGAGGTTGTCGCTCCCCACAGACTGAACAATGCGATCGCGATTCTTAATTGCAAACATTCTAGTGCAGCACGGCAGAAACAATTATACAGCCAAAAATTCAGCAAAAGCTTATCCCACATGGCTTCTTCCCTTCTGCCTTCTGCCTTCTGGAGGGGCTGTGTGGCACTGGGAGCGCACCTTGAAAGCCCCGTCCTTCTGCCTTCTTGTACTAGCTTGCTTTCTCGCCCGACCCGTTGCAGCACAAATTCCCTCGTCGTCTTCTATTTCCTGCACAGTTCCTTTGGATTCCCAATTGTTGGATGAAGAAAACGTCATTACCGATAAGACAATCTCTGAGGAAGGACTCACGATTCCTAGTCTTTGGTGGGCAAAAGAACAGTTCGATCCCTTTGGGGGTAGATTAATTAACCATTGGCTCGCTTATCCGAACGAACGCCGTATCGATATCGTCGTCAATCGACAACTCTGGTCATTGCTTGATTATCTAGAACGCTATCGCTTTGTCAATGAGTTTGGGACAGTCGCGAGAGACTATCAATACAATCTCAGAATTTTCGATCGCCAAAAGAAATGTTTAGTGACCTACTCTTGTAATTTTCAGGCAACGCCTCATCAGTGCGCGATCGATTTTGAACCATCGGGACGAACGGGTTTGCAAGTCGATACAGTAAACCAGAAGTGGTAAATTATACCTTCTTGAGATGGTTGGCGACAATCCCTAAATTATTTAAATGGAAAGTGTTAATGCGATCGACTGCTTGTCTAACCAGCGATTGACTCGTTTTAGTGACCCCTACAACCATGAGAATACCATCGGTATGAGCAGCGATAAAACTGCTATCGGTAGAGTCAAGAAACTTGGGAGCATCATAAATAACGAGATCGAATGTTGAGTGTAATTCTTCCATCAGATGCTGCATCTGAGAAGACCAAATGCGAATGGAAGGATCGGGTTGAGAAATGCCCGCCGTTAAGACAAAAAGATTCTCAGAATTAGGAACAGATTGAATCCCCTTTTCCATGGGGATTTGTTCGCATAAAAGATGATACAGCCCTACATAGTTACTTAAATTGAGCCAATCGTGAAGCTGAGGATTGCGGAAATTAGCATCGACGATCAGAACTCTCTTACCCATCTGCGCCACTGTTTTAGCAAGATGTAACGCCACGGTAGATTGCCCGTCTTCTGGTTCCACGGAACAAACAGCTATAGAACTTATTGGTGGGTCGTCATAGAGAAAGCAAAGTTGGGCATAAAGCGATTCAAAAGCATGAATAAACAGTGATTCCTCTGTCTTGCTACTGTTAGTTTCAATCTTTTGGGCTTTAGTTGAATTATCTAGGTCTATGGCTAGCTGGGGATAAAGGGCAAAACGATCATCGTAAGGAATATTTCCCACAACCGGAAGTGAAAGAAGATCTTGAAGGTCATTGACCGTGTAAAAACTGTCTCGGCGTTTTTCTAGCCAGATGGCGAGTACCATCCCAAACAAGAGTCCGCCCATTGCTCCTGCGAACACTTTCTTATTTCGACCTGGAGATTCGCCAATTGGCTGTCCGTCAGCATTGAGAGGAATTTGGGGTTGGGAAATTAATTGCCAGGGTAACTCTTGCGCTGCTTCAACTTTCAGGGTTTCTCGCTGCATCAGGAGTTTGTCGAGAATCTGATTGCTTAACTCGATTTGTCGTTCCAGAGCGCTATATTGATTAGCAATCTTGGGCAGTTCTTTGGCTTCTCGTTCCAAACTTTGTTTGGCTTGTGCAAGAGACTGAGTATTCACCTCTAGCATCTGAACTTGGTTAGCAGTCTCAACCAGTTGCTCGATGAGTTTCAGACGAGTGGGATCTTGAAAATTAAATACTTGAGAATTGTTTGGAATAGAGAGAGAATTTTGCGTCAGAATTTTCTGCGTTTTTTGAGCCAATAAGTTTAAAAGATTTTGACGTTTTTCTTCGAGGGTTTGAAGTTGGGGACTCTTTGCGGTAAAACGAGCAGATTCTACAGCAATCTGGCTTTCTACTTCTTGAAGTTGGTTTAATAAAGTTAAACGAGTGGGATCTTGACTGAGAGTTGCTGAAGCTAGTGCTTCTTGGGGAGTTAATTTTAACTGTTTCTGGAGAACGCTATAGAGTTTCTGATGCGCTTCGAGTTGACTTTGATTGCTCAGGAGTTGTTCGTTAAGCTTACTAATTTGAGTTAACAATCCTTCGCTTTTGGCAATTGGATCGATTAACTCGTTCTGCTGGCGCAGTTTTTGCTGTTGCGCTTTTAGGCTTTCGAGTCGTTGCTGTAGAGAGGGAAGTTGTTTCTCAATAAATTTGAGACCCGCTTTAATATTCGTTTCTCTATCTTGGGCGCTGTATTTTAAGAAAGTGTCAGCCGCCGTCTCTAAAACTGCCAAAACTTCTTTGGGATCTTTTCCTTGATAGGTTACTTCAAAAATTTTCGTTGCCTCTTTTCCCTCTCCAATCCGTTGAACGGTTAAATTTTCTCGAATATCTTTCCAGATGGCAGGCATACTCGTGGCGAGGTCTTTACTGTAGACATCTTGGGCAATTCTCGATGTCATCCCCGGACTTTGCAGGAAAGCAAGATTGGTGGGATAGTCCAAAGCAAACAATTCTTCGTTGGGGACTCCTCCCGTGCGGGTTAGGGTTGTCGGATCGGTTAATTTTCCAGCCGAGGTGATGGGTTCGACCAGTAGATAAAAGTTTCCCTCGTAGACTTGCGACTCCGTTGCCGCGAATAATAGAGCAATAAAAGTTGTCACGCTGGTAATCCCGGCAATTAGCCCAGCTTTTCGCCGAAAAGTTCGCAAATAAGGACGTAAATTCTTCTTTTTCTTGGGCGCAGTTTCTAAAGTTTCTAGCTCGTCGCTGCTTGACGGTTCTTCTCCCTGAGTGACTAAGGGTTGAAGATTGAGTTTTCTGGCATATCCATTACCATCAAAAGCCCCTTGGCGACGGCGCAAGATTTGCCAGTGTTGGTTAAAAATGTCTTCTCGCTTGCGGAGATTACGACGTTGACCGATCAGCGTCGCTTCCAACATTTCTTTTTTTTCTTGTTCGTTGGCTAACTCTACCTGTAAGCTGAGACGTTCGGATTGGCTAACTGTCTTGAGTTCGTCTTCTAATTCTGCTACCGTCTGGCGCTGCGAAGTGAGTTCTCCTTCCTGTTCGCTGACGAAGCGTACTGCTTTTTCTAAATCTATCCGAAGATTGTGTACAATTTTCTGTAACTCTTCTAAGGGCATATTTTCCAGCGCGGATGAAAGATCTACTGGTTGCGATCGCTGGATGTTATTTGTTTTTGTAGCTATGGGACTCATTATTTGCTGATGATAACTTAGAGCAAAATATCGATCTAGCTTGAAGCCAAGGGAATAGTCTTTAAGATTCAGCTTACATTACTTTTACGGAGAACGGCTTTGAAAAGTGAAGGCGCGATCAAAGTGACTCAGATCGAGGACTATTAATCCATCTAGAAATTGAATCGAGATAGCTCTACAAAACTTTTAGAAAATTTTCATCAAAACTTTAAATAGCTGAACGAGATACAAAAAATTAAAGGCGTACCCCCAGGTACACCCATCGCTAGAAAACAGCTAACAGTCTCTTAGTGACTTACGAAGAATGAATGATATCCATAATCGCGTCGTATTTGGGAGAACTGCTCTGATTGGCATATTCAAGCAATCCCCAACTTCCCCACATACTGGGCTTAGCGATATCACTATAGTTAACAAATAAACCGCCCCCTAACTCAAACCATTTTTGGAAATACTCTAGATAAATATCTCCCATCCGCGCGTCGCGATTGGCATCAATAAATAGTTTATTAATGGCTGCATTATTTTCAACTCCGTTCATTCCTGCCAAATGCTGACCTCCTTCGTAGGCAACCAGTTGCAGATTCTCTTGCTTGGCTAAGGCGACGTGCTTCTGAATCCAATCGTAGGATTGTTGTAGAGATCCGCCTTGAGGCCCGTTGCTCAAAACTCCACCTTTGGTTATTTCGTCAAACAGCTTGTTCAGTCCTCCATCTGAGTCGTACGTCCAGCTTTCTACTTGGGAGGCGTTTTCTGGATTACCGATGTATTGAGCAAAGTAGGGCGCGATCGCGATCGCATCGATCCCATAGTCGGCGTGAGACAAAGGTGTAGTTGTCCAGTCATAAGATAGAGCTTGCTGAGCTACCCAGACGTTCGCAGCTTGCGCTCCCATCACTCCAATGACGCGCTCTTTGTTTGCCCCAAAAACCCGATCCCATATTTGCGTAATTTGTGTCGTTCGCCTGCTGAACCAGTTGACTTTTTTGGCGTAATCGGAGTCGTTGCTAGAACTCCATTCATTTTTGGCTTGTTGGAGAACCCACTGACTCTGCCCAAACCCCCAATTCCAAACTTCGTTGGAGTATTCGACATAAACTTTTCGTCCAGATTCGAGATGGTCTCTAACATAGGTGACAAAGTTGGTAACATATTCGTCAGTTGCCATGTGGGGCATACAAAACCAAGGATCGGTATCGGTTTGATTAGCCAGTTCGACCATGATTTCTACTGGAGAGCCGCGTTGGGCATAGCTGACTGTTTGTGGGGTTGGACGATTGCTCCATTGACTTTGCGAGGAGTTATTGGTTTCCATCCAGTCCATAAACCGGAATGCACTGAAGTCATTTACTTTGTTGATAAAGTCGGGATTGAAGATTTGACTTTGGTAACTGTTTTCGTAGGTGGCGGGGATGACCCGAATGTTGCGAAGGTAGTTGCCTGTTTTGTTGGGGTCGGTAGCGGTAATTTTTACCCAAATACCTGAATCGGAGGGGGTGACATCAATTACGTCTCTGCGAGGACTAGAAGCAGCCCAATCTTTTTTAGCATCGAAGCTATATTCGATGGTGCCTTCTCCATCGTAGAGAACCACGTATTTCCCGCCAGGGTAGCGATCGCCGATTTCTCGATACAAGAGCGTGCCGACACTCGTGTATTGAAGACCATCTCCAGCATTGGGCAGGGATTTCACCCAACCGTTGGCATCGAGGTTTAGCTTGTCAGATTCGTTAGTGTTCCAAGTGGACTTATTGTGGGTAATCCAGCGTCTGGAGGATTTGAAGCCATCGAGGAAAGGCAGTTGGGTTGACCAGTCGTTGATGCCATTAAGATTCGTTCCTATTTGAACTGAGGTTGTCGGTGGTTCGGGTTGCTCTAAAACCGAGACTGTCACTGTTGCTGTTGCTTTTCCTCCGCGACTGTCATTGATCGTGTATTGAAAACTAGCATTGCCGCTAAAGTTGGCTGTTGGATTAAAGGTGACGTTCCCGTTACTATTGAGGACAGCAGTACCGTTAGTCGCGTTACTGACACCAATAATTTTGAGGAGATCGCCGTTAGCATCCGTATCATTGGCTAACAAGTTCGAGGCTAATATCGTAATCGGCGTATCTTCATTGGTGGTCGCTGTATCAGACAATGCCACTGGCACCGTATTAGTGGTGTTTGTCGTTCCTGAAGCTTGAGTAGCGAGGGCAGCAATTTCGGCATCTGTCAGGGCGCGGTTGTAGACTCGGACTTCATCAACGCTGCCTGCTAGTGTATGAGTCGCGGTGCCTTGCTTGTCGCCATCGTGAAACTGCGTATTTTGATTGATGCCACCAATGCCAATGTCATCTCCGTGACTCCAAACCTGAGAACCCTTTCCCGTGCCAAATTTAACTCCATCTAGATAAGCCCTCAACACTCCTGATTGAAGAGTTTTTACGCCTGGTTGAGCATCCAGTACGAGGATGACGTGATGCCATTGATTAGAACTGATGGCACTAGTGGATAGATAAGTTCCTTGCCAGTTGCTTTGGGAGGTTGGATTGTTCCAGGCACCGACATAAAGACGACCGTTATAGACGTAGATGTTGAACCCGCGTCCGCTACCGCCCTCTTCGTAAATAACTTGTTTGCGATTAGAAATATTTTTATTATTAACTTTGAACCACAAAGAAATGGTGCGCTTGGCATAAGTGCCTAAATTTATCTTGTTAGAATCGTTAACGTAAATGTAATCATTTCCACCATCAAAACTAACAACATTACCAAAGGTCGCGCCAACATTATTAAAAGTAGCTCCGTTGCGTAACTCTCCTTTGTTATTACCAGAAGGTGATGAATCTGTAATTTGTGTTCCTGAAGTTTGCTCGAATTTCAGGTGCATTACTAGCAAGTCGTTTGACACTTCACTAGCCAGCATTCCTGTCTCCTCATCACTTAAGGCTAGATTATACACTTGTGGCTTTTCTTTACTACTCGTGTTGTTAATCCTTTGATTTATACCACTAAAATTGTTAATTCTAAGGTAATCTATATTACTATTTGAGTCAGAATTACTAAACACTTGAGTGTCGCTCTTGTCAAGTTTTTGGTTCTTGTCTGGTTTTTCTCTGCGAGTCTTGTTCTGTCCAGGTGAGGCTGAAGTAATTGGTTCGACAGTTTTATCTGACGAGGGCGACATTAGGAGATCGTCGTTTACTAAAATGCCAGCAAGGGGTTGGTTTATATCAGAAGAAAATAGTCTATCTGTATAAGTCATAATTAGTTTCTCTCTGTAAATTTTCAGTTAAAGTCAGTGCGATCAATGAATCTTAATTTGATAAATTCATTGTGCAGGCTTTGCTACCTAAAAGTCTTCCGTTAACTTACAGAAAATTCATGATTTAAAAATTTTTCTTTTCGAGAAATTAATTAACTAAAATTACGGAGATAAAATCAAGGAATTAAATTCAGTATTTTTTCGGAGATTACCGATTAAATCAGGTGGGCTAATCCGAGTTTTCCTGGACTTGTGTAGAGAGCCAAGAAAAGCTTGAATATTAGCAAGACTTCAAGATTTTCCTAATCGCAATAGCTTTGAAAAACTTGCTAAAATTAGAGTTATATTTTGTTCTGGAAATTCGTAAAAATACAAGGTGATAGAGAGATGATTAACCAAAAACAATTGAGCGATCGCCGAAAGGCTTGTTTAAAGTAAAGTTTAGTAAAGCAATTTAATGTTTAGTTTTGTCTACTAACTTCATCAGTTGTTAAATTTATCTGGCAATATTGACAGTATCCTTGTCCCAGAGATAGCTATTTACCGTTAACAACTTAGTTTCATTCCATGTTCGAAAAAATTTTATATGCCGATTCGGGAATGGGTCCTACCCAAGATATGCTCAAGGTATTGATGGATGTTCCCGCCATCAAAAAAGCTACTATTACAGTTCTGCACGTTGTCCCTCCCCAAATTACAGCAGATGCCGTTACCGCTAAGTGGGAAGAAGGAGGCAAAATTATTGCTAGCATCCTTGAGAAGGTTCAACTCGATCCGAGTAAAGTTTCTACGATGCTGCGTCAAGGCGAACCCAAAGATACCGTTTGCCAGGTTGCTGAAGAGATCGATGCCGATCTGATTATTATGGGTTCTCGCGCACTCAAACGCTTAGAAGCTATTCTCGAAAATTCTGTCAGTCAATATGTTTTCCAACTCACTAACCGTCCGATGCTGTTGGTGAAAGACGACATTTACGTCAAAAAAATTAAGCGAGTGATGGTGGCGCTCGACAAGTCGGATGCGGCTCAATACGCACTGGATTTGGCGCTGTTTCTGCTACGAGATTACCCCGATGCTGAGCTATTTTTGGCTCGTGTCAACCCCGATTTAAAGCCTGAATTATTACCTCTGTCGAAAACGGAGATGGAAAACAACCCAATTGTTGCGCCAGCAGCAGAGAAAGCTAAAAGAATGGGTGTGTCTTATCGTTGCATCGTTACGGGAGGCAAACCAGGGGAGCAACTCTGCAATTTAGCTGAAGAGTATAATATTGATTTGCTGATGATGGGTTCTCCCGATCGCCGTCCCTCTGTGGCGAAAAGTTTACCCGATCTCGATCGCCTTTTGGGAACTTCTTTATCGGATTACGTTCGCGTCAATGCTAACTGTCCGGTGCTTTTATCTCGAAGAGAAGGTGCCTAACCAAAGCGCGATCGCGCTACTATCAGTAATCAGTTAGTTCAATCAATTGACTCGTCAATCTTTTAGACTTCTATTACTGATGGGTTATTTCGGGGCAAGCTGTGCTAGTTTTCAAGATCTAGAAAAAAAGGGGAAACAGAACCATTCTGCTCCCCTCATTTTTTTATAGACTTGTCTTTTCTCTAGCTTATTAATTAGGCGTTTTCCTTGTTGGTTTGAATGTACAGAATCAGTAGAAAAACAGTGGGTACCAACACGAATAGAATACTGGCAATGAATCCTAAATCGTTAACTTGCATGACTCGATTACCTCTGGATCATCTTGATGAACAACTTTTAGAATATCATTAGCGCGGCAGATGACGGCATTAACTGGAACCGAGATTATGGCTTAGTATTAACCTTAACAGGGCCATTGACGAGAGTTTGACAAGCCAGACGGTAACTCTCTGGTTTTCTCTTGAGCTTTCGTAACTCAAAATCTGTCTTGGGGGAAAGATTTTCCATTCCTTCGACAATCTCTACAATACAAGTGCCGCATTGACCATATCCCCCACAGTTAGTCAGCTTGCCTTTAAGCGTGTAGATGTTAATTCGATTTTGCAGCGCTTTCTCTCTCAAGTTGGCCCCATCCGCCGCAACGACTTCCTTATTTTCTTTCACAAATGTAATGTTACCCATCTGCCCTCCTTGGCGCTAGCCTTTCTTTAATAATATTAAGAAATTATAAGATGTGGCAGACAAAAGCAACATAAGGTTGTAAGGGTGACTGGTGACTCATCAGTTATCAGTTATCAGTTATCAGTTATCAGTTATCAGTTATCAGTTATCAGTTATCAATCACCAATCACCAATCACCAATCACCAATCACCAATCACCAATCACCAATCACTAATACTTGCCTTCACTCTCAGAACTTTCTACGCGAGGCAATCCCATGCTGTAGTTTAGCACTCGACTGCCGAGGTTATAGCTGATTTCACCTTTTTGGAGTAGCGAGCGAATAAAATGTTCTAAATCCGAACCGATGCGCCGCAGATTGTATTCTGTTAAATCTTCTCCACTGTACGCTTCCACTAAGTCATCAAATTTGCCATAAACCTTTTGTAGGGTATCTTCATTCCAGTTAAATTCATTGTCTGGATCGATATCCAAGGTGAGAACGTTATCGCTTGGTGTCAGTTCGTTTTCCTGAATTTCCGCAGTGTAGATCCGAATATGGCGAGTAGTAGACTTGAGCAGCATAGGATTATCGTTTTGTTATTTTTGTTAAAAATTATTATGCCAAACTTGTTCGAGGTAGTTAGCGATCGCTCTAGCAATTTCTTTTTTCCCAACCATCTTCTGAGGCGGTTTATCTGCTGTCACCAAGTAAGCTATCTGTTCGCCACTCGATCCCATTTCTTCGCCGCGATTAGCCACTACAGCAGGATACCCCCGTTGAATTCTTGCCCTAGCAATCTCCATTAACGCTTCATGACTGACTTGTTCTTGGTACTTAAAAGTTACCATATAGAGTTCTGGAAATTTTGCTTTGATTTCCTCAATAACTTTCCGCGTGGGAACCAGATTAATCGTTTTTAAAACCCCTCCACTGGGAGTCTTGCCAGGGAGAACCGTTTCTGGTTGATAATCGGCGACTGCGGCAGAAAAAATTCCGAAAGCATAAGGTTTTTGGCTTAAGGTTGCGATCGCTAATGCGAGATATTCATCGTAGGTTCTAGCAACTTGGTAAGGCAAATAGGCAGGGGGTTGATAAGTGCCTTCTCCGTGAATTAATCGAACGTCTGCGCCTCTAAGATAGAGTTCTTCTGCAATCTCAGCCCCTAATCTCCCGCTAAAACGATTGGTGAGTCGGCGAACATTATCAATTGGGACTGGCGTGGGGCCTCCAGTGACTAAGATGGGAATGCCTTTGAGAGGAGAAGTACTGACCAATCGGCAAACTTCTACAACTATTTCCCGTTCGTCAGGGATATTGTGCTTGCCGTAAGCTTCACGCGGGGGGATGATAGATATGCCCATCCCAGATAAAGTTTTTAAAGATTCGGTCAAAATTGAATTGTGAAGGCTGCCGTGCATGGTGGGTGCGATCGCAATTTTCGTTTTGCCTTGTTCCCTGCGACCGATCGCCGACGCTAAAGCAGAGGTAATCACCCCATCTGCAATACCATAACGCATCTTATTGATTGTGTTATAAGTGGCGGGAGCAACCAAATAGGCATCAAATGGGGCACTATCACTGAGGTGTTCTGCGGCGGCGGTCAGTTTTGTCACGACTGGATGAGTCGTACTCCACTCCAAAGCGTCAATCGTCGTGTAACGTAAGGCTTCCTGGGAGGTAAACGCAACCACATCGGCCCCTTCTTTACGGAGTGCGCGGGCGATTAATGGAGCTTTTATGGCTGCAATGCCTCCGGTAATCAAAAGTGCGATTCGCTTGTTTTGCAAATGATTTCCTTCAAAAGGAACCTCGCGATCGCCTAAATCTGATTCGGGAGGCGGACTGAAA
>CAYTUO010000041.1:8124-17266 GCA_964441015.1 uncultured Pleurocapsa sp. | reverse complement strand
CAGGCGAATTTTTTTCGCTGCTAGGATCGTCTGGGTGCGGCAAAACAACCACTTTGCGGACGATCGCGGGGTTTGAATTCCCTACATCAGGAGAAATTTATATCTATGGCGAACCGATGAAGCAACTGCCTCCCTTTCACCGCCCTGTCAATACCGTATTTCAAAATTACGCCCTCTTTCCCCATTTAAGCGTTGCAGAAAATGTCGCTTTCGGATTGGAGATGGAAAAGTTGCCTCGTCCGCAAATTCGCTCTCTTGTGGCGGATGCATTAGCGATGGTTAAGTTAAGCGGACTGGAGAAACGCTATCCTCGGCAATTATCGGGGGGACAACAGCAAAGAGTCGCTTTGGCGCGATCGCTCGTCAAAAAACCGAAAGTATTGCTCTTAGACGAACCATTAGGTGCTTTAGATCTTAAGCTGCGTAAGGAAATGCAGATCGAATTAAAGCATATGCAACAACAGGTGGGCATTACCTTTATCTATGTCACCCACGACCAAGAAGAAGCCTTAACTATGTCCGATCGCATTGCTGTGATGTCAGAAGGTAAGATTTTACAAGTGGGAACGCCAATGGAAATTTACGAAGAACCTAATTCCCGCTTTGTGGCTGATTTTATCGGGGAAACCAATCTTTTGACCGGAAGAGTGGTTGGCCAAAAGGGAGATGAAACCATTGTTTTAGTCGATGAGACTCTACCGATAACGGTATGGCATCGCGATCGCTTGTCGGTGGGACAGATAGTGACTATCGTCATTCGCCCTGAAAAAATAACGATTTCTCCTGCTAGAGAGAGCGAGCGAACAGGTTGGTTAGCCAAAGTGGAAGAAGCTGTCTATATCGGTACAGATACGCGCTATTTGGTGCGTTTAATCCAGCAAACTTGCCTTTCCATTCGCCAACAAAATCTGCATCGCAGTCTTTTGAAGTTCTATCAATCTGGAGAACAGATCGAGGTCAATGTCTCTCCAGAAAATATGCGCTTGATTTCTTAGCTAAAATCAAAAATAATTTGTCTTGATTTCGGAATCGGAGACAATGACAGTGTAGTTAATCCTGCCAAGCCGCTAGATAACGAGACCGAGGAGTCGTTCCATGACTAGTAAATCGATGCCCAATCACCAATCTGAAGAATTCCTGAACCGCTTTGCCGGAGAATTTCTAGAAGTGCTACTGCACGAAGAAGGTTGCTATCCCTGGAATCCAGCCGATCCCGAAACAGAAGCTTATTTTGAACAATTAGAGCAGAATTTTTCGCTGATAGACTCCTGGGACTCAGAAGACATCAGCGATCGCGCAGAAAGTTTCTATGCCTGTTTGCATCAATGTTGGGAATCGACTTCAACCTCTCAAGTCAAGCAATCCATCGCTCAAAGATTTGGTTGCTTCCTTCCCGCCGATTGTATCAATGCGATCGTCGAACAAGCTACACAAATTATTTCTGAAAATCTTTCTCCCATTGATCGATTAGTAGAGTGCGTTCAACCTTTACTAGCGAACTGGGGAGAAGAAGACCTACAAGTGTTTGCCCGTCCCCTAGTCTATGCCATGCGCGGGGAAAATGGCGTTAAAATTGCCCCTTGGGATGAACTGTCTGAGATCGAAAAAGTGCGCCTCAGTATGAAAGTAGCTCAGGAAGTTCTGATGGAATTACAAGAAGTTAAACAACTTTAATTAATATGGATTTTGCCTAACCAGTGACCAGAAACATAAAACTGATAACTGGTAACTGGTAATGAATAACTGATAACTGATATCAATGCGTTACTTGCTCGACAAGTGCCAGAACATCGCTACGACTCAGTTTTTCTTCTCCTAGAGCTAAGACCTCTAAAGTTCCGTAAGCCAAAGCTAGAGGAATCTTGCAAAAATCTAGAGCAGGGCCTGGAGGAAGAGCGCTAGTATAGCGATCAGCTAGCTTCAGGTTACGACGAGCATAGACGTGCATCTCTTCTTCATGCCAGCGATCGGGAAAGAAATCAACTCCCCGTCTGAGATCTTCTGCGCGGTTGCGGAGGATATTGACTGCCTGTAAGCCCCGACCAAAGCCAATGGCACAGGTGCGATCGCTACGGGTTCCATCGTACCACGCCCACAAATCTGACAGCAGCAAGCCAACTGCCCCAGCCACGCTGAACGTATAGCGATCGAGATCCGCTTCTGCGTGAATTTTCCAATTGTTTTCCGCCCAGTAAGCCATCCGATCTGCCATCGCC
Source organism: uncultured Pleurocapsa sp. (assembly GCA_964441015.1). GTDB lineage: Bacteria > Cyanobacteriota > Cyanobacteriia > Cyanobacteriales > Microcystaceae > Hydrococcus. The sequence continues at coordinate 15,050 of CAYTUO010000041.1, read as the reverse complement.
GCCGTTGCATCCCAAATACGCGGAGCGATCGTCTCAGGAGCAAGTAATGCCCATTCTCCGATGCGGAGCGTGACTTCTGCTAGTAGATTACACTCGCCTAGCTCCCTCGAAAAATCCTCTACAGCAGATAGGTCAGTCCCTGCTTGCAAATTAAGGCTAATCCTGCGTAACAGTTTCGCCTTAGTAAAATTATCGAGTTCTGGGCTATCTTCAATTTCATCAATAGCACGCATACATAGATAAGCTGATGCTACTGCTTCTTGAAGTTGTGACGGTAAACGACTGATCGGGATGTAAAACGTTCGACTGGTTTCTTGGAGAATCTTTAGAGCATTATTTCGCAAATTCATTCAGTTAACTCCTCACGCCCACTTTTGCTACGATAATCTCGTTATAATCAAACTGCATTTTCAGGAAAAAGTCCAGAAAAAATTCCTTTGTCAATAAATTTCGGCCAACCCTTACGTCTAGCAAGAAAGAGGGAAGAAGGCATAGGCAAGAAAATATATCGCTTCTTCCTTTTTCCTTGGTCAATAGAGGTTGACAGTCAGATAAAAAATTAGATATATTAGCTGGATAGGCAGCAACAGAAATTATCGATCTCGCTTCAAGCAGTCCTGAAAACCGCAAAAGAGAAAAAGCGAGAGTTATCAAGAAAAGAAATGTAGTTGAGCAAATACGTTACAAGGAAACACTGCAATGCTAGTGCTTTCAATAATTACCTTGGGAATCGCTTCAGTAGCAGCCTTCTTGAGTTTAAATACTAAGGAAGAAGTCTTTAAAGTATCTATGGTCTGCACGTCAATAATTTTCACAGTTTTAACGCTTGCGATCGCTCCCTGGTTTCTGAAACTGACAATTGTAGCGATTCCTTTTGCGCTCGATAAACTCAACAATAGATCGACAGAAAAATCTATCAACTAGTTGATAGACAGCTAGTATCAGTAATCAGTAATCAGCAATCAGCAATCAGTAATCAGTTAGTTCAATCAGGAGATCGCCTCTGCGAGAGATAAAAAGAAGCTTATTCCCCTAAATAAGCCTCCAATACCTCTGCATTCTTCTGAATTTCCTGTGGCGTTCCATCGGCAAGATTCGTCCCTTCTGCTAACACCCAAACATGGTTACAAAGGGACATAATCACATCCATATTGTGTTCGATAATCAAGAATGAGATACCCTGTTTATTCCAATTGACAATATGTTCGCAAATTTGACCGATGAGGGTAGGATTTACACCTGCGGCGGGTTCGTCTAACAAAATCAATTTAGGACGGGTCATCAATGCCCTTGCTATTTCCAGTAGCTTTCGCTGTCCTCCCGACAATGCCCCCGCGTAATCCTCTGCTTTGGCGGATAGTCCTACAGATTCGAGAATTTTCAGGGCCCGTTCTTTGTTTTCTCGCTCTTCTTGTTTGACTTGTCCTTGTTGAAACCAAAGCTGAATAAAGTTCTCTCCAGTTTGTTTTTGTACCGCCAATAACATATTTTCTAGCACGGTTAGCCGAGAGAGAACCCGCGCCACCTGAAAAGTACGGACGCACCCTTGTAGGGCAATCTGATGGGGTTGGAGGTGATGAATGGGTTCGCCATCAAAAATCACTTCTCCCTTGTCGGGGCGAATAAAATTGGACAGAAGATTGAATAGCGTGGTTTTTCCTGCCCCATTGGGGCCGATTAATCCTGTAATACTGCCTGCACCAACATGAATTTGAGCATTATTAACGGCTCTCAACCCGCCAAAGCTTTTGCACAATTGGGTCGCTGAAAGAATGTTGTTAGTCATTAGTCCTTAGTCCTGGGGAATGGGGAATGGGAAATGGGGAAACGGGGAGTGTGGGGAGTGGCAGATTTTAACTGATAACTGATAACTGATAACTGATAACTGATAAGTCACCAATCATCGACCTAACGTCAGTTCCTCTTTCTTGCCTAAAAGACCTTGAGGTCGCCAAATCATTAGCACCATAAGAATTAAACCAATTACCATCACCCGCAATGCTCCCAACTGACTGTCGCTAGCAATTCCCAATTGAGGCAAGAAAAAGCGAGTGAGGGAATCATAGGCCCAGAAAATAATAGCTCCCAAGATCGTGCCTGCATTACTGCCAGCGCCACCTAATACAACGATAATCCAAGCATTAAAGGTCAGCAACGGCTCAAAATTAGTTGGATAGATCGTAGTCAGTTGCCAAGCAAAAAAGGCACCCGCTACGCCCGCGATCGCACCTCCTAACATAAATGCTTGTAACTTATACCAAAAGACATTTTTGCCTAGCGCTTTGGGAATTTCTTCATCTTCTCGGATAGCTTTGAGAATGCGTCCCCAAGGTGATCGCCCTAAAAATTCTAAAGCCGCATAAGCGATCGCTAAAACTAGCAGCATTAAAACCATTAATCCGGCTTTGTAGGTGTAGTTAGACAGAGCAATGACTCCATTAACGTATACCACTAAGATTAAAGCGATCGTAATGACTCCCCAAACAATTAGACTAATCGGTTTTCTAGGCTTATAGCTTTTGTCTACGACTGATTGAGCTTCGCCCCACTGCCGTTTTAAACTGCGCCACAGCAGCCATCCCGCCAAAATAGCTAGCAGAGTCAATATAGCAATTAGGATTTGCTTGCCGATCAAGTTGGGTTGTATGTCCAAGGGCAAAGGATAGCGCTGCACGCCGAAAGCTCCTCGCGTCAACCACTCCTCATTGAGTGCCACCAGGCGGATCAGTTCCGAAACTCCAATGGTGACGATCGCCAGATAATCTTCTCGCAGTCGTAGAGTAGAAGTTCCGATGAGCAGTCCGAGTAAAGCAGCGAGTCCAGCCCCGATGAGAACGGCAATAACGGAAGGGACACCTTGAAGACTTAATAGTGCAGTAGTGTACGCCCCAATCGTCATAAAAGCCACATGACCAAAGTTAATCAGCCCCGTTAAACCCCATTGCAAATTGAGTCCCAGGGCAAAAAGACTATAGAGTCCGGCAGAAGTTGTTAGAAAAACGATATAACCGCTATCCATTCATTGAATGAAACAATAAAATACTGTTCGGGAGAAGCGATAGAATTCTACCGCAGTCGGGTCAATTGTGCGTATCTAAGATTACTTTACCAATGGGTAGCTGTATCTATTAAAAAACAAATAATTCAACTGCCCCGTTTCCATCGTGCTACAATAACTTAACTAGACGAGAAAAAAGAACGGTGACCAAGTTTGTTTTTACTAGTAGCAGGCTTCTCTCCGACATCTGATCTCTCTGCACACTTCTGATTAAGGAGAAAATCCGTGTCAATTTTTGTAGGCAATCTTCCTTACGAGGTTACGGAAAAAGACCTCACCGAAGTTTTTACTGAGTACGGAGCGGTTAAGCGGGTTCATTTTCCCGTTGACCGCGAAACAGGTAAGCGAAGAGGATTTGCCTTTGTCGAAATGGAAACGCAAGCCCAAGAAAGTTCTGCTATTTCTGCCTTGGATGGTGCTGAATGGATGGGCCGCGAACTCAAGGTCAATAAAGCCAGAGAGCGTGAAAACAGAGGAGGCGAAAGAAGAAGAAGCAATCGTTTCTAAGCCTTAAAGCTACTTCGAGAGCTTCTCTCTATTTGCTTCCTTTGAGGAAGTCATATCGTGTTATGCGAAGGAATTCTAGTGTCTAAACGTCGTAATTTGAAAAAAGAAAAGGCTGAACGAAACAAAGCCTATGCTCGTCAGTTCCGCCAAGCATCTTCTCGCTTTTCTTCCCAGAATAATCGTTTTTCTAGTAAGCGAAAGAAGCGGGAGAGCGCCTAGTATCGGGAAGCAGTTAGCATCAATATCCCTATCTATCTGCTTTGCTCTCCTTTTTGAATATAGCTAAATGCCAAATCCTAAAACTCAAGGAAAACTTGAGCTAGGATATGGCACTCTAAAGATTTGCCAAAACTCTTAATTTTTAAGAAAATTTTAGCGACATCCTGCCACTGAAAGCGGATAAGTTTTGCCTACTGCATTAACCTCGCCAACATAGAGATTAACTTGATAGGGAGTATCTTTTGGGCGAGGAGTTCCTGGGACTCTTAAGACATCCCCGCGATCTTGAGGATATCCTTTTGATTTATTTAGAAAATAATCCCAGCATTGGGCCAAGAATAGCGCCAAACACAAACCCACCAGCGTGTGCCCAATAAGCAATCCCACCACCTTCCATGCCGACCTGTGCTGTTACATTAAGCATTATCAATCCGTTAAAGGCTTGTTGAAAAAACCAAAAGCCGAGGAAAAAAATTGCTGGAATTCTGACAGTTGTCCAAAAAAAACCAAGAGGAATTAAAGTGATGATATTGGCTTTAGGAAATTTGAGAATATAAGCTCCCATAACGCCTGCGATCGCTCCGCTAGCTCCCAGAGAAGGAATTGCCGATTGCGCCGAGAAAAACCATTGAGTTAAAGCAGCTAAAGCCCCGCATCCCAAATAAAAAATTAGGTATTTAAATCTACCTAATTCTTCTTCGATATTATTCCCAAAAATCCACAAAAATAACATATTAAAACCGATATGAAGCCAGCCAGCGTGTAAAAATTGCGAAGTCACCAAGGTTAGTATTTCTGGGATGGGTTGATTAACATTAATTCCTTTGAAACTAGGGGTTAATTCCCTTGGAACAACAGCAAATAAATGAAAAAAGCGATCAAGTTGAGGTTGAGTTAAAGTTAATTCATAGAGGAAAACTAAAAAATTGATAGCGATCAAACTGTAAGTAATATAAGGAGTAATTCGAGTAGGGTTTTCATCCCTTAGTGGCACCATAATTATTTCCCTATAATTTCATAAAAATCGCTTACTAAAGCAGAAGTTTAGCAAAAAGAGTTTTTTTCTTTATCTATCTAAAGAAGTAATTTATAGATTTTATCTCTTTTTTGGAATGGCTCAGAGTGGAGGGCAAAAAAACTTAATCAAAAAACCATAATCTTCTTTCTAAAGAATTAAAATCAACATCATTCATTTCTTAGATTTAATTGTGGGTTAAGCTAAACAAAGCGCAATTTAGCACTAAGACTTAGCGATTGTAGACCTTATGAGAATCTATGGAAATCGACAATTAAAGACTTTGCCAGGACAATTAACTCGACCAACTGCGGCGCGGGTACGAGAGGCATTGTTTAATATTTGGCAGGGAAAGATTGTCAATTGTCGCTGGTTAGATTTGTGTGCTGGCAATGGTTCAATGGGTGCAGAAGCTTTATGTCGCGGTGCGAGGGAAGTTGTAGGCATCGAACAATCTCGACAAGCTTGCGCCATTATTAAATACAATTGGCAACAAGTAGCGACTTCAGAACAGACATTTCGAGTCATACGAGGGGATGTGGGGATGCGTCTAAAAAGTCTGGCGGGAGAAAAATTCGATCGCATTTATTTTGATCCTCCCTATGAAAGCCAATTGTATCAGCCTGTCCTAGATGCGATCGCTCAATATCAACTTCTTGATAGCGAAGGGGAAATTGCGGTAGAACATGATCCCAAATTTTGGAAAGCGAGAGAAATTCCAGGATTAGAAATTTGTCGTGAAAAAGTTTATGGCAATACCGCCTTAACTTTTTATCAATCTGGCGACTTTTTCCACTGCTGATAAGGGTATTTAACTAAACTTGCATTATAGTATCTGTGATCGCCCGTGACTTCGCGATCGATCCAATCGGGTAATTCAATGGTTTGATTCTCATGAGTTAACTCAACTTCTGCCAAAATTAAGCCTTGGTTTTCTCCTAGAAATTCGTCTACTTCCCAAATTAAATTTTTCAGATCAATCTTGTATCTGATTTTTTCAATTAAGGGGCGATCGCACAGAGTATCTAACATTATTTTGGCATCTTCTACTGGAATCGGATATTCAAATTCTTCTCTGGCAATTCCATCAGTTTTCCCTTTAATGGTTAAATATCCGTTCTCGCCTGCTACCCTCACCCGAACGGTTATTCCCGAAACCGTAGCAATATAGCCTTGACGATATAATTTTCCAGTTCCCAAAGAACGCCATGTGTCTCCTTTCACTAAAAATTTTCGTTCGATTTCAACTGCCATATCTTTTAGGAGTTTAGTTTGTTAAGTTATCTATTGGATATTCCCAGAATTTCGCGATCGATTAAATCCAATATTTCTGAATCTCTCTTAATATCAAATTTTCTGGCAAATAACTTTGGAGATTTTTTCAGAATCTCGAAGTAACTTTTATCCAAAACGGCTGGAGGAAATGGATTAGGATTGCCCCAGTCAGCATATCTGACATCGTCATTGGCAATTTTATCTCGAAAAGGGGAATTGGCAATAATTGTTTGAAAGAAAACTTCGTCGGGAATAAAAACATATTTAAAGTAATTCACAAACTCAGGATGATTTGGAATAAAATTATTAATATATTCCAGACATTCTCTTGATAAACACCACCATTGAGATCCCCCATGTGGCTCAAAATCTAGAGGAAACTTGCGTTTTCTTTTCCAACAAATATAACGACTTCTATAGCGAAAGTACCAGTATTGGACTCTGTTTAAGGCTTGATATTCTCCTTCACAATTGCTCCATCGATTTTGCGAATATAAAGAAAATGACTCAATGAATTCTTGACCTTTATTTTGATTGATAAAAATTTTTATTTCAGTTTTTGGCTTAATTAAATAATCTTGCCCAGATATTAAAAATACATAATCAAAATCTATCTGGGTTTCAAAAATAGTTTTAATGCCTTCGATAGTTGCGTTGACAATATCAAATCCTCCCCAATAGCATCGATATCTTTTCAAAAAATAAAGCTGGCTAATATCGCTTAACTCATTAACTAATTGTGAATAGATTTTTTTTCCACTTTTCTGATCGAGATGAATAAAAAAGGATGTTTCTTTATCTTCAAGTCTCCGAATTAGACGAATTAACTGTTCGGGATTTTTATGTGCCAAA
>CAYTUO010000041.1:0-8114 GCA_964441015.1 uncultured Pleurocapsa sp. | reverse complement strand
GCAATATTCATAAAAATTAATCAATAAAAAAGCTTTGTTGCTTACAAAAATAGATATTGTATAGCGTTTCTCAGTCGAGTGAAGTACATTGATTTTGTTCCCTGTTCCCTGTTCCCTAAAATGAGAACTGCTATATCATTGAGATTTATTGAAAATATATCGTGAGGAATATATTATATGAGCTACAGATTGACATCCTCTCGCCGCTAAATCCTCCCTAACGGTTGGACGCTCGGCGGGAGATTCCAGAAACCTGAAATCCCAAGGCTCGGAGGTGGCTAACCACTAAACCCAATACTTTCTGCAAAACTGATGTTCCGACGAATCAAAACACAAGCCCTTCGCTCGATTTCTTGGCAACCTGGCACTGTCAAGGCAACCCTAGACCGTCACCCATTACTGGGATTCAGCTTACTTGTACGGCTGCGTTAAGAGTTTTACTCAACCTACGACTCAAGGTTGAAACCCTATACTCTTATTTGGCTGTCAAGGTACAAACCTACCATCGTCCGCAGAGGCTTTTCAGCTTGCCAGTAGGTTAACTCAATTGAGTAGTTCAATTAGATTATCACGACCCGAAACTTAGATATATGAAGACTTTGCCTCGATTTTGTCAATTCAGACCGAGCATTCCCCTCGCCGCCAAGAGATTGCGGGTACTCGCTGCGCTCGATACATCCCGCTCGTCTGTAGCGGGAGTCCCCTGCTCGGAGGTTTAAGATGGATCGCCGCGCCTATGCAGAAACTTACGGCCCAACGGTAGGCGATCGCGTTCGTCTAGCAGATACAGAACTGTTTATTGAAGTCGAACAAGACTATACTACCTACGGCGATGAAGTCAAATTTGGCGGCGGAAAAGTGATCCGCGATGGGATGGGACAATCTCCAATTTCGCGCGAAGATGGCGCAGTCGATCTGGTGATTACCAATGCACTAATTCTCGACTGGTGGGGAATTGTCAAAGCAGATGTCGGGATCAAAGACGGCAAAATTTACAAGATAGGCAAAGCAGGAAATCCCTACATACAAGATAACGTCAATATTATTATCGGGCCAGCAACCGAAGCCGTTGCTGGAGAAGGCCTGATTCTCACGGCGGGGGGAATTGACACTCACATTCACTTCATCTGTCCCCAACAAATTGAAGTTGCGATCGCATCCGGCATTACCACTATGATAGGCGGCGGAACAGGCCCCGCCACAGGAACTAACGCTACTACCTGTACTCCTGGCCAATGGAACATCTATCGAATGCTGCAAGCGGCCGATGCTTTTCCCGTTAATCTGGGGTTTTTGGGGAAAGGAAACAGCAGTCAACCCAAAGGACTTGCAGAACAAATCCTAGCGGGTGCAATAGGATTGAAACTACACGAAGACTGGGGAACCACGCCTGCGGCGATTGATACTTGTTTATCCGTAGCAGATGAATACGACGTTCAAGTTGCCATTCATACCGACACTCTTAACGAAGCAGGATTTGTCGAAAGTACCATTGCCGCCTTCAAAAATCGTGTCATTCATACTTACCATACCGAAGGCGCAGGGGGAGGTCATGCACCGGATATTATCAGAGTCTGCGGCGAAGCGAACGTACTCCCTTCCTCTACTAATCCTACCCGTCCCTACACCGTCAATACCCTAGAAGAACACCTGGATATGCTGATGGTATGCCATCACCTCGATAAAAGCATTCCCGAAGATGTTGCTTTCGCAGAATCTCGCATTCGCCGAGAAACCATTGCCGCAGAAGATATTTTGCACGATTTAGGCGCGTTTAGTATGATTTCATCTGACTCGCAGGCGATGGGAAGGGTAGGAGAAGTCATTATTCGTACCTGGCAAACTGCTCATAAAATGAAAGTACAGCGAGGCATTCTGACCCCCCCATCCCCCCCTTCCCAAGGAGGGATAATAGAGGAGAGAGCAGATAATTTTCGTGCCAAGCGATATATTGCCAAATATACAATTAATCCGGCAATTACTCATGGTATTGCTGACTATGTGGGTTCGATAGAAGAAGGGAAATTAGCAGATTTATGTTTGTGGAAACCTGCCTTTTTTGGCGTGAAACCGGAAATAGTCATTAAAGGAGGGTTTATTGCTTGGTCGCAAATGGGAGATGCTAATGCAAGTATTCCCACTCCTCAACCCGTGCAGATGCGTCCTATGTTCGGCAGTTTCGGTGGCGCGATCGCAGCAACTTCTTTGATATTCGTTTCCAAAGCAGCATTAAAAGCCAAAATTCCCGAAAAAATTGATTTGCAAAAAACGGCGGTTGCCGTTTCTAACACTCGCAATTTGAGTAAAGCAAATATGAAATTAAATGATGCTTTACCCAGAATAGAAGTCAATCCAGAAACCTATGAAGTGAAAGCAGATGGGGAGTTACTAATTTGTGAACCTGCGACTGTTTTACCAATGGCACAGCGTTATTTTCTTTTTTAGGGTTTTGCGATTTTCCAAGGAGCAAACGTATAGTTACCTACTCCAAAAATTGAAAATTCAGGGCGATTTTTGTAAATTGAACTCTTGCGTTTTTTAAATCTATCTGCGTTGTTTTGAAGATAACTCCAAGTTTTAGGAGCATTTTCTTGAATATGATGTGTATTTTCTCCCACATATTTTTGAGTAACTAATAAACCCAAATCTGATACAGCAATTGAATGAAATTATATGAGCTAACCGACAATAAGCTTTTTCCATTAAAGGTTTGTAAAATTTTTGTAAAAATGTAGTTTATATTACAGAAAAAAATCATAATAAAGATATATAGGGGAAGGAGGCAGGATAATGTCTATTCAAGCACAAGCTCGCGCTCTCCTGAGCCGTCATCATCAGGCGATTAAAAACCGCGAACAATCCATGCTTCTTCGGACTGTGACCGAGTTTGGCGTAGATGTTGACGTGACGCACTATCACAGCCACATCCAAGGCAAGACTCCCGCAGATTTTAGCAGGGGTTACGATCGCGGTCATGCTTCTATGAGCTAGACGGGACAGTAACCGTCAAGTCAAATTGTCTGGCTTCCTCAAAAGGTGAGGAAAATGTTACGGCTGAGGGAACGAGAAGGCCGTCAAGAGTCAAAAGAAAGTCGGACGGCAAAACAGAGAACTAAACAGCTAGGACGAGACAGTCGAGGGACTCCCTCTTTGCTAACTCTCAAAGCTTTATCTTCCAAAGAGCTAGAGGAGGTTTTGCAGGAGTTAAGGGGGTGGAGCCAGACAGAGGGGAAATTGCATCGTCAGTTTCAGTTTAGTTCCTTTGAAAGGGCATTAGGGTTTATGTCAGGCTTGGCGCTGGTAGCACAGACAATGGGGCATTCCCTCCAAGAGTCGAGTCTATACGACTGCGTTACGGTCGATTTAACGACAGCCGAGGCTGGGGGGATTACCAATCTAGATGTCGAATTAGCGCGAAAAGCTGATGAATTGGCTTCTTGTCTAAAGCTCGTCGGGAGATGAAGAAGATGACACAACTAACGATGCGAGAGAGGCGGGAATTGCTGTGCCATTACCTGCAACAGTTGGACAGTGGCGTAGCTAATTATTCTATTAGTGATTGGGCAGTCAATCGCTTGCTGTTGCATCTGATTGAACTAGGCTATCAAGACCAGTCAGTGTTTGAAATAGTGAACAATCAAGAAAAATCCGAGTTGCCATTGCCCGTAAAGGTTATAGAAGAGGAATTGAAACAAGAAAACGTATTTAATTGACACAATAGGCTATTATTCATCAAGGCGATCGCTAATCTTTCCCCGAACTGCTGAGATAGCAACGACTCGCGGGGAAGCTAGGTAATTTTTAGCCGTCGGGTCGCCACTGCGTCCTTGAAAATTGCGATTGGTGGCATAGATTCCCGTCTCTTCTTGGCCTAAAACCCCTATTCCTGCATTGATACAAGCACCACAGCCAGATTTGAGGATCTGCGCCCCTGCCTGTTCTAGAATGTCTAAATAGCCCAATTTCCGTGCTTTTTGACGAACTTCCTGGGATGCGGGAACGACGAATAAACTTACGTTTGGATCTACTTTACGACCTTTCAAGACTTCGGCAGCTTGCGCTAGATCGAAGAGTTTTCCTCCCGTGCAGGAACCGATAAACGCCCGCGTAATGGAAACTTCTCCTAATTCGCTTATATTAACAACGCGATCGGGTTTGGGCGGACAAGCAATCTGCGCTTCTAGATGACTCAAATCAAATCGATAAACCTGTTCGTATTCGGCATCGCGATCGCCCTCAATTATCTCAAATTTCTCCTGAGTACGACTTTGAATATACTGGAGAGTTACTCGATCTGGGGCAATTAAGCCACACATCGCCCCACATTCGATCGCCATATTTGCCAGGGTCATTCGTTCGTCGATGGGCAATTGCTCGATAATACTGCCCCGAAACTCAATCACCTTTCCAGTTGCGCCGTTACAGCCAATTTTACCCAGGATAAAAAGCATGAGATCCTTAGCGCTAATATACTTGGGGAGAGTGCCTGACAACTCAAAAAGCAACGTTGCTGGAACGCGAATCCACATATCCCCCGTTGCCAAGATATTCGCCATATCGGTCGTTCCTACCCCAGTAGAGAAGCATCCCATTGCCCCGTAGGTGCAGCTATGGGAATCCGTTCCCGCAATAATCATCCCCGGACGAATAAAGCCCTTTTCTGGCAGAAGAACGTGACAGATCCCCGCCGCTTCTCCTGGAGAGACGATATCTAACAAATGACAACCTTGTTCGCGAGCAAACTGCACCATCTGTTGGTACATGGTTTTTGCTCCCTCGTCTTTCCTGATGTCGTCAATCTGAATAAAATGATCGGCGACTAAAACGACTTGTTGAGGATTCCAGACTTTCGCATCTTGTCCAAAATGCTGGTAGAAAAGTTGACCGACTGGCCCGACGATCGCATCGTGGGACATGGCCAGATCGACTTTGACAAAAACAACTTCGCCCTGTTGGACGTAAGCATTACCGGAAGCGCGTGCTAACATCTTTTCTGCCATTGTCATCGCTCGCGGCAAAGTGAGACTCTTGGGAAGGAAAACTTCACCTCGGAGGCGCTTTTGATTGAAGGGAATTAAGCCACCTGAGTGTGCGATCGCATCTACTAGCGAATTCTTCTGACTATCTCCAATAATTTCTAATGGCAGACCAATATTAATACTATTGCGATAAAAAATTTCTGCAAAAGAACGAGCGCGAACTTTTTTAATCCCTGCTGCTTTGATGGCAATTGGGGCGAATTCCCGACTAGAACCGCAGCCAAAATTATCTCCTGCTTCGATAATTTCATATTCTAATAGTTTGCCTTCCCCGATTAAATGTTCAAAGGCATAGCGTGCTAGATATTCGGGGTCAGAATTAGTACCGCGTTTGGCAGGAATAATTTCATCGGTGTTAATATCGTCCCCAAGCGTTAAAACTTTGTCAGAGATAGTCATGTCAGAATGTAATTGGCATCGCTCTTTTTGGAGAATAACAAATGTCAGTCAATATAGAAACTAGTTTAAAAGAAGTCCTAGAAAAATTGGAACGGAAAATAGACGACCAATATAAAGGACTAGAACAAAAGTTAGACAAATTAGATGGCAAAATTGATAATATTGCCAAGGATGTCAACGAGCTTAAAGTGTCCGTGGCACGATTAGATGAAAAAGTCGATGGATTAAGCAAGCGTTTGGAAAACCAGGAATTTGTCAGCCGAGGCGTTTTGATTGCTCTCATTGTTGCTATCCTTGGTAGTTTTGCCAAACTCTTTGGCTTTGTTGGCAATCCATAATCGGGCAAGGCAGATGGCAGATGGCAGATGGCAGAAGGGGAAGAAAAGAAAGTTTTACAGAATTATGAAGATTGAGAAGAGATAACAAAAAGCTCCTCAATAAAAAGCTCAACTAATTCTTCTGTACTGACCAAAACTTCCTGGCCTTGAGGCGCTAAATCGGCTGTCCGGTAACCTTTTGCTAAAATCCTCTCTTGAGCTTGAATCAGACTTTGTGCTGCCTCTTCCTCTCCCCATTGCTGAAGCATTAAAATGACTCCTGCCAGCGTTCCTAGAGGATTAGCCATTCCCTTCCCGGCAAGATCGGGTGCTGTACCGTGAATCGCCTCGTACATCCCAAAACCCTTTGCATTGAGACTGGCAGAACCTAGCAAACCAATCGAACCGGCGATCGCTCCGCCAATATCGCTGAGAAGATCGCCAAAGAGATTGCCTGCAAGAATAACATCGAAGTGTTGGGGATTGATGACTAATTGCATGGCTAAGTTATCTACCAGCATGGGTTCTACAACCACTCCAGGAAACGCTTCAGCTTCCTCTCGTACCAAACGAGTCCACGGCAAATGAGGCAAGGCATTTTCTTTGTGAGCAACAGTCAATAAACCTCGGCGGTTTTGTGCTTTTTGGAGGGCAACTCGCGCAATTCTTTTGATCTCGCGATCGCCGTAGCGCATGGTATGGTAGCCATAAGCACCGTTTTTATCTTCACCTCGTCCAGAAGCCCCAAAATAGATGCCGCTCACCAATTCTCGCACGAAGAGGATATCTATTCCCTGAAGCTTTTCAGCTTTTAGGGATGATTTATTGAGCAAGCTGTCGAAAGTACGAACCGGACGAAGATTGGCAAAGAAATCAAAATGTTTTCGTAATTCTAAGAGTCCTCCCCTAGATACTGCGCCGAAAACAATTCCATCAGATCCCTCGCACAATTTCGCCGTAGCGTCTGGGAAAAAGTCTCCCAAAACATTCAAAGCTGGTTCCCCAATAAGACCGTAGTCTACTTTGACAGAAAACCCTTTGAGTTGAGCGATCGCCTGAAGAATTTTGAGCGCCGCTTCTACGACTTCCGATCCAATTCCCTCTCCTGGAAGTGCCACCACGCGATACTGCTGAGTCATAAAAATAGGGAACGGGGAACATTGGATTACAGACATTTTATATATCTGAGTGCGTAAGTCCTGCTATGGTCGATCAAGAAGAATGGCTTGCTCCAAGGCAGTTTTTTCCCTAACTCTATGGGCATAAGGCTGTAATTTGCTCAAATCCCAACCTGTCAGAATAGAGAGATTCTCCAAACTCATTCCCCTCATTAGCATTTCCACGCACCACGTCTGTTGAGCTTGCTCGATAGTGGGGGAGCGCCCTTCAGGTGTGAGCAATCCGACTGTCAATTGCTGCCATCGCTGTCCTAGCTCAGTTTCTGATATCGGCTCTCCAGCAGAATTCACAAACAAAGCTGGCTCGCTATCTTTGCGGCTTTTTAGCCATTGGGTCAAGGGATTGCGCTTATAAGAACCGTAACGCTTGCCCAGAATCCATTGATTGATGGGAACTCGTCGCGCCTTACCGTGAGTGACCCGCAATAGCTGCTCTCTCGGATTGCTGATGTAGTGCGATCGCTCTAAGGCGATAACTTCTGCCGGACTTAGACCTGCTCCAAACAGTACATACGCCAAAGCGTACTCTTGCAGACCTAGCTTTTGAGCGCGTCGCAGGAGCGAATGGACTAAATTAGCGCTTAGATCCTCAACTTTCTCGGCTGCGGTTTCCGTTGCAGGCAACGCAGATTTTACTAAACTGACAGAATCTAATGTCGATTCCGGCAACGGCGATACCGCTCCATGTAAAAACAGCGCGACTAAATTCTCTAAAAAATCTTCTCGATTCTGCCAAAGTTCGTGGAACTCGCTAGTAAATTCAATCACAGCATACCCTAATAACATTCCATTAAGTAAACTGGCTAGCTTTTCTGCGCTCAGATTAGCGTGCAAATGCTCTCTCGCGATCGCGGCTTCTAAATATTCAGCCACATAGCGATTGGCTTGCGTAAAGCCCCGACCTAGTGCCTCACGGTTTTGGGCGGGGTACTGTCCTGCCTCCCCGACTACTGAGCGCACCACGGCTGGAATTCCCTCTAGTGCCTCTAAACAGGCATTAGCATAGTCTTTTAGCACCTGATAGATACTACTGGTCTGACTTGCTTGCCCAATCAAAGTTTGACCCAAATGGTTAAATACGGCAGAGTCTTCGATCACTGCCAGGAGCAAACCGTGCTTAGTCCCAAAATGGCGAAATAGGGTGACTTCATTGACTCCCGCTAATTCCGCAATTTGCTTGG
>CAYTUO010000040.1:13995-17508 GCA_964441015.1 uncultured Pleurocapsa sp. | reverse complement strand
CAGAGTCTCTCTATCAGCCACATCTCAGGCAGTGCAAGACTTAATTCCCTCCCACCCATCGAAAATGAGCGAACGGTGAGTCCTTACATTTTTCAATTTTTTTACTTTTTTGTCCCAAATTTGTCACTTTTTGCTGCTTTAATTAAAAATTAAATATTGCAGAGATAGCCTAGAAAGTTCGCTAAAGATTTCTCAAACTTTAATAAGTTAAACCGACTCTTTGCATAATGAAAATTGCATTGGTTCATGATTATCTGACTCAAAGAGGTGGAGCAGAGAGAGTATTTGAATTGCTTTGTAGATACTTCCCTAACGCTGACATCTTTACCTCTTTATACCA
Organism: uncultured Pleurocapsa sp.; assembly: GCA_964441015.1. Lineage (GTDB taxonomy): Bacteria > Cyanobacteriota > Cyanobacteriia > Cyanobacteriales > Microcystaceae > Hydrococcus. The sequence goes on along the minus strand of CAYTUO010000040.1, from coordinate 17,168 downwards.
ACCAAAACAAACTATCGATCTGAGCGATCGCTTAGTCCGAACTACAGCCCTACAAAATATTCCAGGAGCAACCAAATATTTTAGACTGTTAGCGCCTTTCTATTATGCTGCTTTTCGATCGCTAAATCTAGAAGATTACGATCTGATCGTTAGCAGCAGCAGCAGTTTTGCTAAAGCAGTGCGAAAAAGACCAGGAGCTAAGCATATTTGTTTTTGTCACAATGTCACTCGCTTTTTATGGGATACAGAAACTTATTTGCGAGAATATTCTGGCTACCGCAAATTTTATCCATTGATTGAAAAAATCTTCTCCTACCAGAGAAAACTCGATCGCAAATATGCTCAGGAACCTGATTTTTATATTGCTAACTCAAGAGAAGTTGCTCGCCGCATCCATAAAATTTATGGCAAGCTAGCCATGACGATCAATTATCCCATTGACGGCGGTAAATTTTCTTTTACTAACCAAAAAGATAACTTTTACTTAGTTGCATCCCGCCTAGTCAGTTATAAGCGGATCGATGTTACGATTAAAGCCTTTAATACTCTTGGATGGCCGTTGATAATTATTGGCGATGGGCCAGAGCGAAAATCTCTGGAGTCTCAAGCTTCAGAAAATGTGAAATTCTTAGGTCACGTTAGCGATGCCAAACGCAGCCAATTAATGGAAAAAGCTCGCTCTGTAGTGGTGACAGCGCTAGAAGATTATGGATTAGTTCCCATCGAAGCGAATGCTTGCGGCACGCCAGCGATCGCCTATGGTGCGGGTGGGGTATTAGATACTCAAATTGACGGATACACGGGTTTATTTTTTAAGGAACAAACATCCGAATCGTTGCAAGCGGCATTACTCGAAGCTAGAAGAATGAATTGGGATTATGCCAAAATTAGGGATTATGCTCTCAATAATTTTTCCGAAAAAATCTTCTTTAAAAAGATCGAACGAATACTAGAAGAGATATGCGGGAAAAAAGAGATCGCGACAAGATATTAATACATTCGCTTCGAGTGAGGAAGTTATGACACCAAGCCGTCTCAAAACTGAATTGGACGCAGAGTTCGGTTACGGACAATTATTAGCTATTTTGCTGCGAAGGCGCTTTTGGCTGTTGAGCGTTTGGTCGGGTGTCGTGGCGATCGCAACTCTAATTACTTTATTCATGAAGCCGACTTATGAGAGTCAAATGCAGCTTTTGATCGAGCCAAATCTTGAAGATTCCTATCGAGAAAGGCTCGGAGAAGAAAGACAACCAACGCCGCCGTCTCAGCTTAAGTTCAATGTAGATTATGCAACTCAGCTTAATCTGATGCGGAGTTCTCAATTTCTGGAGGGAGCAGTCAATTTACTTCGTTCTGAATATCCCGATTTAGATGCAGCAATACTTTCAGCTCAGTTAACCCTCATGCAAGTCGTAGAAGAGGACGTTAACACCAGGATTTTCCAAGCAACTTACACCGACAGCGATCCGCTTAAAAGCCAAAAAATACTTCAAGCACTACAAAAAGTTTACCAAGATTACAACCTAGCGCAAGAAAATTTACGGATAACTCAAGGTCTTGCCGTTATTAATAAACAGTTACCCGAAGCACGCGAGAGCTTTCTTAAGGCACAAAAAGCGCTAGAGCAGTTTCGTCAGAAAGAGAATCTGGTTAATCCAGAACAACAGGCAACCGCGATCGCGCAAGAACTGAGAACCGTCGAGCAGGAGCGACAAGCGATCGAAGCCCAGCATCAAGGAACACAGGCTCGTTATAACGACTTACAACAGCAACTGTCCCTCTCTCCCCAGAAAGGACTGAAATCAGCGCGTCTGAGCGAATCGCCTCGCTATCAAGACTTACTCAAAGAAGTCCAAAATACAGAACTGGCCTTAGCGCAGCAGCGCGTAATTTTTACCGATGCTAGTCCCCAGGTGCAGGACTTGTTGGAAAAACGTCAGAGTCAGTTGGCTTTATTGCACAAGGAGATGAAACAGGTATTGGGGGGAGTAGCGACTCAACCTAATACAACAGGAGAAGCAATTTTGAAGGAGGGACGACTTGGGGAAACCGAGTTAGCGCTCGTTGGCCAGCTAGTCGAGGCAGAGGCGGAATTACTCGATCTATCTGCACGCGATCGCTCTTTACTCACAACCGAACAGAAGCTTCGCACGCAAATGAGTCGATTTCCCAATTTAATCGCCCAATACGATCGCCTGCAACCGGAAGTCGAAATTCAACGCGAGACGATTAAACAATTGCTTGCCGCACAGCAGGAATTAACCTTAGAGCTTGCCAGAGGGGGATTCAAGTGGCAAGTCGTAGAAGCTCCGCAACTGGGAGAAAAGATATCTCCTAGCCTGAGAATCAATTTAATGTTGGGGATGGTGGTTGGTTTGTTTTTGGGCGCGATCGTAGCTTTTGTGCGCGAAGCGCTTGACGATACTATCCATAGCGAGGAAGAATTGAAGTCCAAGCTCGATCTGCCTTTAATCGCGATCGTTCCTGAATTTTCCCAAATAAAAGTCCGCAGCAATCGGTTTAACTTTTCTTCCCGCCACCCTCAAACCAGTCAAGTGCCGCTTCTTCAAGTCGTTAATTGGCTACCATTTCGGGAAGCCATTGACCTAGCTTATAAAAAGATCCAACTTCTCAACTCCGTCTCCGAACTCAGATCGATTCTGATTACATCAGCACAGACTGGTGAAGGGAAGTCTACATTAGCGCTTGGATTAGCCTTGAGTGCGGCTCGTTTGCGTAAAAAGGTCTTGCTGATCGATGTCAACCTGCGCCGACCAATTCTGCACGAGCTGTTCGCTCTTCCCAACGAACAAGGATTTTCAACGCTACTATCCAGTTTGGATATGCCAAAACCTCACAGAGTTTCGGTTTTGGGCGTAACGATTGAAGTTTTAACCGCCGGGCCGGAACCAGACGATCCGGTGAGGCTGTTGAATTCTCAGCGGATGGGAAAATTAATTGGGCACTTCGAGCATAGCTACGATCTGGTCTTGCTAGATGCTTCTCCTATTCTCGGTACGCCTGAATTTGAGCTTGAGAATAGTGAAGAAGAGATGGCTAAAAGTTCGGTTCGCTCTCGATATTTAGAGTTGACTTCAACCCGTGTCGGCACGGTAGATGTCTTGCAAACTGCCTCGTTTTGTCACGGTGTATTGATGGTAACGCGAATCAAC
>CAYTUO010000040.1:0-13985 GCA_964441015.1 uncultured Pleurocapsa sp. | reverse complement strand
GGAATTGCTTCAGGCTAGAGAAATTCTCGGCAAATTAAACGCTATTGGAGTCATTGCCAACGGAGCCAAAATTCGCAACTCAAACGCGATCGCTTCTCTCGATCTCAACCGCAGTCGTCCTTTAGAACCGTCTCAACCGCTCGTGGAAACTCAAAATTCTAAACATAACTAAAATGCGGCAAAAACTTTCCCTTCTCCTTCGCAAAATTCTCAAGGCTACCAGTTTCTGCCAGGATAACTATCTCATCTTGCGAGAATTCAAATATTTTCGCTGGATTGTCATCGTCGCATTAGTTTGTACGATTATCGGAGCCTCTCTCGAAGGGATTACAGTTGGTTTCATTGCCTCTTTTTTGCAAGGATTGACCAACCCTAACGAACCCCCCATTCAGACAGGATTGCGCTGGTTTGATGTTGGGTTTCTGGCAACTGAAGCTCCCACTACCGAGCGAATTTATCGATTAGCTGCCTTAATTTTATTATTAGCCTGGTTGCATTCGGTTTTTTCCTATTTGGGGCGATTTTATTCGGGATTATCGGCTTTAAAATTAGTCGGACGCATCCGCAAGTTAATTTTTGAACAGCTTCAGAGTTTGAGCTTGAGTTATTATTCCAAAAGCCGCTCTGGAGAGTTAATTAACAGCATCACTACCGAAGGAAATCAGTTAATTCAAGCGTTTGATGCCGCAACAGTTTTTATCACTAGAGGCTCTACGCTAATCGCTTACGTAATTTCGATGTTTTTCCTCTCATGGCAACTTTCCATTGCTGCGGTGATGATGTTTAGTCTCCTGTCGGTGGGCCTGTCCAATTTAGTTGCTTGGGTAAGGGAAGCGAGTTTTGCCGTGCCTACAACTAACGGTCATTTGGCTTCAGTCGCGGTGGAATTGATTAATGGCATTCGCACAGTACAAGCGAACGCAACCCAAGATTTCGAGCGCAAGCGATTTTATCTTGCCGCCGATGCAGTGACGAAAGCGAAAACTAAAGTTTTATCCCTCAACGAACTGCTGAAACCGCTAGCCGATGGAGTGGCAACGACGATTTTAATTGTCATCGTCACTACCTCATTTATGATTCTAGTTCGCGGTGGAGACTTGCGAGCCGCTTCCTTGCTGGCATTTATGTTCGTTTTATTTCGCATGATGCCGTTGGTGTCGCAGGTGAATTCTTCTAGGGGGAGGTTCAACAGCTACCAAGGCGCAATGAATAATATCAAGGAACTGTTGCGAACCGACAATAAAGTTTATTTGGAAAATGGAACCATTCAATTTTCCGGTTTAAAACAAGCGATTGATTTTGTTTCGGTCGATTTTGGTTACAATATTGCCGAACCCGTCCTCCATAACATCACCCTTTCTATTCAAAAAGGACAGACGACGGCTTTAGTAGGCGCTTCCGGTGCGGGAAAAACCACTTTAGCAGACTTAATTCCCAGATTTTACGATCCGACTAGAGGCAACATTCTCATTGATGGAGTTGATTTGCGAGAGTTTGAGATTCACTCGCTTCGTCAAAAAATGGCGATCGTCAGTCAGGATACTTTTATTTTCAATACTTCTGTCAGAAATAATATCGCCTACGGACTGGAAAAAGTTCCCTTCGAGAAAATTGTAGAGGCAGCTAAGTTAGCCAATGCCTGGGAGTTTATCCGCGAGATGCCGGAAGGGATGGAGACTATTTTAGGCGATCGCGGCGTTCGTTTGTCGGGAGGTCAGCGTCAGCGAATTGCGATCGCGCGTGCCTTGCTGCGAGATCCCGAAATTTTAATTTTAGACGAGGCAACTTCTGCGTTGGATTCCGTGACCGAACGCTTAATTCAGGAGTCGTTGGCAAAGCTTTCTGTGGGACGAACGGTCATTGCGATCGCGCATCGATTATCTACTATTATCCGCGCCGATAAAGTCGTGGTGCTTGAGGCGGGACGAATTGTCGAACAAGGAAACTATCAAGAATTATTAGCACAACGTGGCAAACTTTGGAAATATCACCAAATGCAGCACGAGTTTGGTGAAGTTAATTAAAACTAAAGGAGTAAGTTTTATGACACAGACTCAAGAAAAAACACTCCCAGAAACTGAAATAAAACTGCCCAGTTTCTCAATGATTTATGAAACAGAAAATCTTTCTAGCGTAGAACTTGAAAATATCTATCGAAGCTTGGCTTCAATTGCCAATCAAGATATCTCTCCCGAACAAGCAAATGAGTTTCTGACTATTGAGGGAGACTACGCACCAGAGGAAGTCATCGCCCAACTTTGTTCGAAATATCCTTGGATTCAGGTTAAACGAATGCCAGGAATTACTTATCACGAAGCCAAAATGAAAGGCGCAACTCTCGCCACTGGTGAAATTGTGGTTATTTGCGATTCAGACTGCATTTATGAACCTAATTGGTTGAGGAATATGCTGACTCCTTTTGCAAAAAATTCAGACGTTTATGTTGTGGCAGGAGAGACGACAACACCAATTAGAAATCCCTACGAACTTGCTGTAGCGATGAATTACTTATTTCGTCGATTTTCTCGTCGAGAACATCCCTATCCATCCAATCACTATCATTTGAATAGCGTTGCTTTTCGGCGCAGTTTTTTATTAGAAAATCCCATTCCAATCGGCCTGCCGCTTTACCGGGGTCATTGTAAGGTTCACACCCACGATTTATGCGAACTCAAGGGATATACAATCTGGAAACATCCGCAAGCTAGAGCTATCCACGAACCCCCAGTAATAACTTTTATTTCTTGGCGCTATTTACTATACGGTCGCGATGATGTTTTAAGCGAGAAAGCGAAGTTTTATTTAACACAAAATCAGCAAAATTTCAATAAAATTATGCCTGAATCAAACCCAACTTTTGCTCAGCAAATTTATACTTTTATCCGCAGTATTTTAAAACCATTTAAACCCAAACAAGTTCTTGAAGTTTTCCAAGAAGATCCTCGACGTATCCTGATGCTTCCTCTGGCGATTCCAATTATTCTCTGGTTTAGATTGCTGTTTCTCGTCGGTCAGATCGTAACTTATTTTCAACCTGACTTGTTACTTAAACTTTACAAGAATGTAGCCAGTAAATCGGAGCGAACTGCATCCATAAATCTGTGAGTTTTTTGCTTGTAGCATTTTAAATGAGATTTATCGGGAGAGAAATATGGAACGAGATAGTTTAAATTGTTCTCTATCTGAAGCTTACGAAATGGGATACTATGCAGGATATAGCAGAGTAAAAGCACGTCCAGAAGATTTTCCTGAGCGGCAATCAGAGTATCTGAAAGGCTACAGCAAAGGTTGGCTGGACGGACAACGAAATAAGTCGTTTTTTCCACCGTTTAAAGTTTGATTCAGCATATTTTTAAAATGGGAGAGTATCCATTTGTTTCAGTCATTATTCCAGTTCTAAATGATCGCGATCGCCTAGAAATTTGTTTGCAAGCTTTAGAAAAGCAAACCTATCCACCAGAACTTTATGAAGCGATTATTGTTGATAATGGTTCAGTTGAAAATATCGAGTCATTAATCAAAAAATTTCCTCAAGCTTCTCTAATTTTTGAAGTTAAAAGAGGTTCATATGCTGCTCGCAATAAAGGAATTTCTCTAGCGAAGGGAGAGATAATAGCATTTACAGATTCAGATTGCATTCCCGCACCAAATTGGCTAGAAGCAGGAGTAAGACAGCTTTTATTGATTCCAAATTGTGGTTTTGTTGCTGGGAAAATCAAAATTCTATTTCAAGATAAAAATTTTCCTACAGCCGTAGAAGTTTTTGACAGCATTTTCAATCTTCAACAGGAGAAATATGTCCAAAAATATCATTATGGTGCTACCGCTAATTTATTTACCTTTAAAAAGATTTTTGAAGAGGTCGGATATTTTAATTTTAGTTTAAAATCTGGCGGAGATGCCGAGTGGGGAGGGAGAGTTTTTGCTCGTGGCTATTCGATCATTTATGCCGATGATACTTGTGTCGAACATCCAGCCAGAAATTCCTTAGCTCAATTGACGAAAAAAGTCATTCGTCAAACGGGAGGTTCTTACGATAAAGAGAAAAATCAAAAGCAGAAAAGGGCAATATTGATAACATCTTTGTTGGGATTTAGACCCCCTTTAAGATCTGCATTTCGCAAAGCTTTTTCGACAGATACACTAAAAAGTAGATCGCGCAGATTAAAATTATTTTTTATTATTCTTCTTATTTATTATGTTAGTTTTTTTGAAAAATTAAGGTTGCAATTAGGAGACAAATCTAAATGGTAGTCATAGATAATTTTGCCTTAATTATTGGCGCGATGAAATGCGGTACAACGAGCCTCTTTTCTTATCTAGCACAGCACCCACAAATTTCTGCTTGTAGTAAAAAAGAAGCCTTTTTTTTCTCCGACGATCAAAATTGGACTAAAGGCTTTGAATGGTATCAAAAATTATGGAATTGGAACCAAAACGAACATAAAATTGCCCTAGAAGCTTCAGTAGATTACACCAGAATTCCCACGTATCCCAATGTAGCAGAGAGAATTTATAGCCTAAAAGATAGAGCCAATTTTAAATTTATTTACATCATGAGAAATCCGATTGAACGGATAGAATCTCATTATACTCATGGAAAAGCACAAGGCTGGCGATCGACTCAAAAAATGCTTAGTGAAGAGATAGATAAAGAATTGCTAGAAGCCTCACAATATGCCAGACAGATAGAAGAATATTATCAAAGATTTTGTGGTGATCGCATTCTTTTATTAAATTTTGAAGATTTAAAAACAGAACCCTTTAATCTAGTCAGAAGAGTTTGTGATTTTCTAGAAGTAGATCCCGATTATCAATTTCAAGAAATAGGTAAAATTTATAACGCAAATCAAGAAAGAATAGCAGACGAACGATTGTGGCGATCGCTGAGAAAAATTAAGCCATTACGTTCTCTAAAAGGGAAACTATCAACCCAACAGAAGCAATATATTTATCACATCTTTGGTCGCAAAATCAAAGAAAACTTCAACCTCTCCCCAGAACAAAGAAACTTTGTTTTGAACCAACTAAAAGAAGACCTAGAAAAACTAAAAATTGATTACGGATTTGACATTTATCGCTGGGGAATCGAAATTCAATCTTAACTCCTATTAAAAACTCTGCGTTCTTTTCTCTGCGCCTCTGCGTGAAATAAAAAAACCTATGCTCAATCTAGCATCCCCTCCAAAAATACTCTCTCTAATGGAAAAACACATGGGTCATGGAACCTATGGAAATTTACTCAGAGAAGGATTTAGGCAATCCAGTTTAACTGAAGTAGATTTTAATTGGTATTACGAAGATAGAAAAATAGATACAAAAATTTTAAGAAAATTACTCAGCTATTCTTGTCCCAATCAATGGATTCAAAAACAAAATTTAGATTTTTTCCGTTTTCGCGCTCAACTTTCCTACGCTTACATGACTAAGCAATTAGCAGTTAAGAAACTTATTCAAAACCAATATTCAGCCCTTCATTTTCATACTTATATCTTGGGCTTTTTATCAATCGATTTAATGAAAAAACTGCCAACTATTGTGAGTCTTGACATGACTTCTTATCAAGCAGCGCAGGAAAAAACCGACCTAACTTTTAGATGGACTTATTATCCCAATCTCTTTTTAGGAAAACGAGTTTTTGAAGCGGCATCGCGGATTGTTACTCGTTCTGAATGGGCTAGAAAATCAGTCATTCAAGATTACCAAATTGACCCAGAAAAAGTAAAAGTCATTTATCCTGGCGTAGATGTTAATCAACTAAAACCACCCGATCCTTTAGAAAAAAAAACTCAAAAACTTTTTAACATTCTCTTTGTCGGCAATGACTTCGATCGCAAAGGAGGACACGATCTTTTAGAAGTTTTTTTCGCTGAATTTGCTGATAAAGCCGAACTAAATTTGGTGACCAATACCCCAATTAAATATCAACACCCTCACCTTCACATTCATAATAACGTCCAGGCTTACAGTTCTAAATGGCTAGAACTTTATCGCCAAGCCGATGTTTTTGTCATGCCAACTTACTTTGAAGGATTTGGTTGGGTTTTTATAGAAGCAATGGCGGCGGGATTACCCGTTATTGCCACTAATATTAATGCCATTCCAGAAATAGTTACTCACGGAGAAACCGGATTTTTAATACAAAGCGGCGATCGCTACCACCTCGCTCGTAGTCTTCGCTATCTGATGGACAATCCGATTTTAGCCCAGGAGATGGGGGAAAAAGGACGAAAAGTAGCCGAGCAAAAGTTTAACGCACAAACGCACTGCCAGACATTAGAAAATCTATTTAGAGAAATATCTATCCGATGAAAATTCTCCTCATCGTCCACTACGAATTTAATCCCAATGCTGGTGCTGCTGGCGTTACTTGGCAACTTGCTCAAGAGTATCGAAAGTTGGGGCACGAAGTTCTTTATTACTCATTTGATAACTTACCGCACCGAATGCCTAACTTGGTCAAACGAGTTGTATTTCCTGAATTTGTTGCTCGCCACATTTGGAATTTCTCTCGCCAGCAAGGGATCGATGTCGTAGATGCTTGTACTACCGACACCTGGTTATGGGGAAAAATCCGCCAAAGTTTAGGCAAAAGTCACCCGCTTATCGTAGTACGCGATCACGGACTCGAACATATCGAACACTTAGAATTTCTAGAAGATGTCAAACTGGGAAAACGTCCCATGAGTTGGCAATATCCTCTCTATCGGGGAAGTGTTCGGCTTTGGGAAGAGGCAATTTCCATGCGAGATGCCGATCTAGTTTTGCTGCTCAACAGTCGCGCCCAAAAATATGCGATCGCAGAACTCAGCATCAAACCAGAAAAAACGCGCCTCATTGTCAATGGTATCCCAGAATTTTTTCTCAATATCCCCTTCGCTCCCATGAGTGCGATAGAAACAAGCGTCATTCGCATCGCTCAAATCGGGACTTACATCCCCCGTAAAGGAATTCAATATAGCGTTCCCGCACTCAATCGAATTCTCACTCACTATCCTCAAGTACGGGTGACTTTTTTAGGCACAGAATGCCGGGAATGTCAAGATGTTGCTCAAGTTTATGCCGATTTTGCTCCAGCAGTGCGCGATCGCGTCACCGTTATTCCGCGCTACAATCGTCAGACGTTACCCAATCTTCTAGCAGGACATCACATTAAACTGCTTCCCAGCACCTGTGAAGCGTTTGGCATGGCTCTAATTGAAGCGATGGCTTGCGGTTTAGCGCCCATTACCACCGCAACACCCGGCCCGATGAGAATCGTCCGCGACGGGCACGATGCCATTGTCATCCCGCCTCGCAACAGTCAGGCGATCGAGCAAGCGTTAGAGCGGCTCATTAATGACCGTCCTGACTTAGACCGACTGCGCTGCAATGCCTACGCCACCGCACAGAATTACAGTTGGACGCGCATCGCTCGCGAAACCCTTGCCTTTTATGAAGAAGCACTTTTTGAGAAGTTATAGTTCTGATGGGGGAGAGTTTACTCGCTCTTAGTCTGCTAGTAAGTTACAATCCCGTCCTCTAGAAAGCTTATCTGAATAAGGTTTCTAGTATTAGTTTTGTAAATTAGTGAAAGATTAACTATATATGAAAATTATCAAACTTTTAATGGCGATAAACCAGTTTGCGGCTAATATTTTTGCGATCGCCCAAAAACAACCCTACCTTTAAAAGCGATCGCCCATGCCTAATTCTCTCCCAAAAAGCTTTCAACTAAGCCTCCAGCCAACGCCAGCTTGGAGTGCCATCCTGGGGCTAGTTCTTTTTTTGGCATTAGGCTTGTTGGCGGGTGCTGGTCGCCTGCTCATTCTCGCTTTTCCGCTAGGTTCGTTAGCGGTAGGTGCGTTTCTCTACCAGCGCTATCCCGTTTTCTATGCCAGTTTTACTTGGTGGATGTGGTTTCTCGGCCCGTTCGTTCGCCGCGCGATCGATTATCAGTGTGGCTATGTAACTCCTGGCCCGTGGAATCTAACGCCGATGTTAGTGACAGGGATTTCTTTGATGACCTTCGTTCGCTATTTTCCCCAGTTCTGCAACCAGGAGGGATTGCCTTTTATTCTCTGTTTGGGAAGCGTTCTCTATGCTTTTTTTGTCGGATTAATTTATCACCCCATCAGCGATGCCACTGTCCTTCCCTTGCTAGCTTGGCTAACTCCCATCCTTTTCGGATTCCATTTATTCGTCCACTGGCGAGAGTATCCCAGTTACCGCCAAACTATTCAACAGACGTTCCTGTGGGGCGTTTTGGTGATGGGAGTTTACGGAATCTGGCAATATTTTGTCGCGCCAGGATGGGATCGTTTCTGGCTGACGAATGTGGATAATCCGACTTACGGCTTTCCCGCGCCGCTCAAGATTCGGGTGTGGAGTACGATGATGATTCCCCAATCATTTGCCGCCAATATGATGGCAGGCTTATTGTTGCTGTTTGCTACTCCAGGAAATCTCCGTTTTCCCGCCGCCGGAGTTGGCTATTTAGTCTTCCTGCTATCGCGGGCGCGTGCTGCCTGGTTAAGCTGGTTGGCAGGGCTGTTTGTTTTTTTGTTCTCTCTCAAAGCGCGTCTGCAAATGCGCTTGATTATTAGTATTGCGGTGGCAATGGCGATTGTCCTTCCCGTGACTGCGATCGCGCCATTTTCTACAGTTATTACTTCCCGATTGCAAACCTTCTCCAATCTGGCGGAGGATACTAGCTACCAAGCAAGGTTAGAAGGTCAAAACGAACTATTTGGACGTGCTATTCTCCAGTTTTTAGGGACGGGACTGGGAACTAAGTTAGACACTACAACTAGCGATATAGCTGCTTACGATAATGGTATTCTCTTGATGCTTTTTACACTTGGCTGGTTTGGCACGCTTCCTTACTTGGCTGGAATCGGACTACTTTTTGCCAAACTGTTTCAAAGTTCTGAATCTCGCTTCGATTCCTTTGCCAGTGCTGCTCGCGCCATTGCTGTCAGTCACTTTTTTGTGCAAATAGGATTGAATCCCCCGATGATGGGAGACTTCGGCATGGTTCTTTGGGGATTCTTAAGTCTGAGTCTGGCAGCACAGAAGTATTATTGGCACGAACGACAGAGTAACTGACCCATGCGCTGGATAAATCGCTACAAGTACTATATTTTGCTGCTGCTTTGTACTGCCATGCTGGTTTATAGTACCTCGCTATCGTCCGAGCAAACCCAACTCGAACAAGCTCGCAGTGCCGATGATTTTATTGATTCAATTGGGGTAGCCGTACATCTAAATTATGAAGATACAGCTTATAGCCAATATGACAAGATTATCAAACCCAGATTACAAGAATTAGGAATTCGCCAGATTCGAGGCAGCGTTAGGCTCAAGGAAATAGAAACTCAGCAAAAGTTCCTCGATCTGGCAACCATTGGCATCAGATCGACACTGGTAATTGACCCGCGCCGAGTGAAAACGACCGCAGAGGCAGTTAAAATTGCCAAGGCTGTTGCTGGTTCGGTTGAGGCCCTAGAAGGCCCCAATGAATGGGATTTACGTCCGAGACTGAAGTACGAAGGACAAGGATTTCCTGAAGGAGTACGCAATTTCCAAGCGGCTTTGTATTCAGCCATTAAGAGAGATTCTGCTACTTCTCATCTAGCGGTTTTGAGTCCGTCCTTGGCAGCTCCAAATAAAGCATCGGAATTAGGAAGCGTTGCTTGCGATCGCGCTAATATCCACAGTTACCCCGATAAAGACAGTTTACCGACGAGCGGACTGGACGAAAAATGGCTTCCCGCCGCCCGAATTTTGTGTCCCAATCAGCCTATCATTGCCACGGAATGCGGCTATCACAATGCGATTAATCGATATGGAGTATCCGAGCAAGCTGCTGGAAAATATTTGCCTCGCTTGTTTTTAGAGTATTTCAATCGCGGCATTAAACGCGCCTACAACTATGAATTAATCGATCTCAAACCCAATCGCGCAGCAGACGAACCAGAACTCAACTATGGATTATTGCGTCATGATGGTTCGCCCAAACCTGCCTTTATTGCGATTAAAAATGCGATCGCACTTCTCAAAGAACCCGCAGGGCAAAATTCCCAATTAGATTTTCTAGAATATACCCTCAAAGGAAACACCAATAAAGTTCATCATACACTCTTGCAAAAACGCGATGGAACCTTTTATCTAATTCTGTGGCAAGAAGTTCGCAGCTATTCGCTCAGAAAACAGAGAGACATTTTTGTTAGCGATCGCCCTTTGAAATTAATCTTAAATACTTCAATGAGTCAAGCCACTCTTTACCAACCTAGCTATTCCCTCAACCCGATCGCGGAATATACCAATCCCAAACAGATAGAAATTCAAGTACCAGATTACCCCCTCGCGATCGCGTTAGTTCGAGCCAAGTAGGGGGAGATCTAGCGAAGCTGCTATCAGGGGCAATCTAAATAATTTTGCAGCTTTCAATGCTTGAAGTGAGATGAATAATTTTACAATTTGGAGTCTTTCTCGCCTCATGATTTTAGACGGACGTTCTGTTCGGATCTCCTCGATGCTGGGGTGGATCTCGTCACGGTACAGAAGCTGGCGGGTCATGCCAGTCCCGTTACTACGGCTTCTTACGATCGCCGGGGAGAAGAAACGAAGAGAGCTGCGGTGCAACGGTTATCGCTCTCTGACACGACTGAGTGATTGACAATGGTTATCTCAAGTCAACTAACAAGCTAACAAGTTGACAAGCTAGGAAGTCAAACTTTCTCCTGCACCTTGGCGCGGATGGAAGCCCAATCTCGCTCCGTCATCGGCGTTGCCGTCTCAGAGTCCAGACCTTCCAATTTTGTCTTTGTGTCTGGGTCGGGGGTTTTAAACTTTGAATGAGTTAAATTTCTTCTAGGGAGCGGGCGGTAAAGTCTCAAACTTTTTCGTACCGTCTGCTGCAATGTAAAGAACGCGATTGACCATATCCTGCCCAGCTTCAAGTTCAGTCTGTATTGCAGTTACGGCTTCTTTGACGATCTCGATCTGCTCTTTGCGGAGTAAATCGCCGTCGCCAATGAAAACGATCCCGGCATGAACTTCACGAGTGATCGCGAATCGTTCAAAGTCACCGACATTAGCCGTGACGAGGATGCGATCCTCATTAAAGGCATATTCTAAGACCTGACGGTCATCCGCGCCGAGCAAGCCGCGATCTCTGACAGCAATTGCATCAATCAACAGTTCCTCGCACAAATACCGTGCGACGCTAGGCGAGAGATCCTCGTCAATCAAGAACTTAAGATTTTTTGGGTCGTCCAACACTCGGATAAGCTCTCACGTAAAGAGAAGCAAACTCTATATCCTCAGAGGACAGGTAAGGGTAATCTTCTCGAATGACATCTGGCGATTCGCCTCGCTCAAGCATGGCTCCAACGTGGCGAACGGTAAGCCGAGTGCCAGGAAAAACTGTCTCTCCACCCATAATGTCGGGAGAGGCAACTAAATGCTGTTTCCAAGCATTGAAGCGCATAATCAAATCTGACAATTCACTTTGAATAGAGTCAAGTTGCAAGATGAAAAATTTGGCGATTTCAAGGGACGGTAGGCTTTGTTCTAAAGCTTCGACTAAACGCCGATACAACTCTATTCGCTCGTCAACCGAGAAAGTGAAGTTTATCTCTTTGAGAGCGCGAAGGTAGATCAAAGCAGAAAACGGTAGCCTTGGAGGATAAGACGCAGATGTAATGACTCTGTACTCTAACTCTTTATAAACGCGCTTGGCTGGCAACTGCACGAAGGCAGCAGCTTCACTAGGGGTGAAGATGGTTGCCATAAGTCTGAATAAAATATTCCCTGTACAGGGAATATTTTAACACGAGCAGCGAGGAAATTTTTTGAGCGCCCTTCGGGTGGCAGGGGCGGCGGATATTCTTCTGGGTCTTGGCGAGTGTGAAGTGAAAGCCCGCCGCGTCCAGCCACCAAAAAATGAGCGGGCATTTATTGCGGCGATCCGATTTCTGTAACGGGATTATTCTCGTATCCGCTTTCTTATGTCCGACTTGCGGCTCAAATCAAATGCAAGCCTACTCAAGCGCGACGACTTAATTGTCGTTCAATCCTCGCTGCTTGTGTCTTTTGAGTAAGGCTTCTATCAATTGGGCGCGGTTAGAATCGGCTTGCTCTAATAACTGCACGATGGCTTCTTCGACGATCGCTTCTTTATAAGGGGCGTTGGCTTTTCCCAGTTCTAGCTGTAGCTGGAGGTGCAGTCGATCGAGCGAAGCCAGTACAGCTTCACTGATTTGAAAGGTTGACTTCCGCAGATTTAACTTGTTAACCAGTTGAGAAGTTGACTGGTTAGCTTCTTGACTTGCTGGGTTGATAGATTCCTGACTTTCTGGCTTGTCAGCTAGAGGTTGATTTTGGGATGGCGAGCGCGAGGTAGCAGACGAGGGTTGGCTAGCCAACTTGTTAGTTTGTTGACTTACTGACAAGTCATCTTCCTGGCTGATTAACTTGTTAGCTTGTTGACTGGTTGACTGGCTAACTTGTTCAAATCCCGCTAGCACTTTATCGGTGAGGTTAAGCGGATCGTTGGAGTCGGTTAGTCTTGCTCTCCGTTTTGCCATCTTTTAAATCCTTGAGTTAAATATTAATAATTAAGTTGGCGAGCGCTTGATAGGGCTGTACCAATTTGGCTTCTTTGGTGTAGAGATGAATTGGTTCTCCAGCTAGGTTGGATTCAGAAAACTTAATTGACTTGGGAACGGGGTCGAAGATTTTCACAGACGGTAGGCGCTTCTTGATAGAGGCTAAAACGTCTTGGGTCATGAGCGTGTTACTCTCTGCCATAGTGGGCAGCACTCCCAAAATTTGCAAGTGGCGATTGAGGCGCTTTTGCACGCTGCCGATGGTTTCTAAGAGAGAAGCTAATCCTTTGAGAGCAAAAAACTGACATTGTACGGGAATTAACACGACATCGGCGGCGGCTAGAGCGTTGACGGTCAGCAATCCCAGCGATGGGGGGCAATCTATCAAGATGTAGGGAAATTGGGAGAGGACGGGTTCTAGGCGCTCTTTGAGGAGATAAAAGTTGCCGACTTTGGTGAGAATCTCAGTTTCTCCAGATGCTAGGGTAATGTCTGCCGGAAGTAGGCTCAGTCCCGATTGGGTTGAGACAATGGCATCGACGACCGATGCTTGTTCTGTGATTACGTCATAGCAGCTTATTTGGTCGTCGGCTAACTCTATCCCTAACCCCGTCGTGAGATTGCCTTGAGGATCTAGGTCAATTGCCAAGCATGAGGCGCGTTCTGCTAGTAATCCTCCCAGACAGATGACGCTGGTGGTCTTTGCGACACCTCCTTTTTGGTTAGCAACTGCAATGAGCATCTTGGTTTATCGTCAACAGTATTATCACCAGCATACTCTTCTGGTTAACAAGTTGGCAAGTTAGGTTGATGTCTTGCTGA
The DNA here is from genome assembly GCA_964441015.1 of uncultured Pleurocapsa sp. Classification (GTDB taxonomy): domain Bacteria; phylum Cyanobacteriota; class Cyanobacteriia; order Cyanobacteriales; family Microcystaceae; genus Hydrococcus. Next base: position 570 of record CAYTUO010000040.1, on the reverse strand, counting down.
CAAGTTATATCGGTTCGCGGCGATGGAACCTTTTCAAGATTCCCATCTTCTTCATTCGCAGAGGGCACTTTCTTTTTTACCATTGGGATTGTTTTTCAGATAAGGGAGTATCCAATCGCACCCTCGCACCAAAAGCTCGTCTAGATTGTTTAGATTCTCTAAATTCCACAGAATTGCAGTATGGTCGTAACTAGCGGACGCAAGAGTTTGACCGTCAAGACTAAAATTTACGCGATGAACCCAATTGCCATGACCTCGCAAAGTGGCAATCGGAGTAGGGTTCAATCGCAATTTCTTAAGTCTTCTGCATAAGCTGATTTTGCTTACAGCTATTAAAGGAATAGAAAAAGTGACAATTATGGTATAGCGAGGTGTATATAAGATGACTATTGAATTTGCTTTTATGGCTTTTGGCGGGATTTTATTAACTACAGGTATTACAGGTGGTAAATTTCGGTTGATGGAGTTTAGGATTGGCTCAATAGGTCCTATTGCCCGTATAATATCGTTCTTAGTAGCTTGACAATGTTAAATTAACTTCTACCATCTGACGCGATCGCCAAGACCCCA
>CAYTUO010000039.1:0-17527 GCA_964441015.1 uncultured Pleurocapsa sp. | reverse complement strand
TTTATTACACTGGCATTTACCTAATAGTTTAGCATAATATCTCCTGAAGAACCGCGAGACGTGAGGTGCTCCGCACCCGCTTCGCTTTCCGCACTACAAAATAATTTTACGACTCATTTAGAAACGCTATAGATGCTGAACGCTTCAGCACTACTATTACTTTAATACTAGACAACGTTGCGATCGCCCTATAATCCTAGATTTCGTCCCAACCACTTACGCCAGAGGACATAACGTAACTCGTCACGGTAGCCTCAAAGAAATTCGCTTTGGTATGGGCTTCTTTTTTCGTATCTGAAAATCTCTCTAAATGAGTATAAGGACTCTTTTTGTATTTTTCCTCACGATAAAGTGGTTCTAATCCAATAGAACGCAGTCGCATATTAGCGAGATATTTTGTATAGTGTTCTGTACTCGCTTCAGTAATACCTAAAATGTTGTTGCCAACAATATGATTTGTCCAGCGACATTCATGTTTAACCGCCTCGTCAAACATTTCGTAAATTTGTTCTAGGGAATGCGGAAAAAGAGGCACGGGTGGCGAACCTGCGTCGCCACATTGAGTGCCGTTTTGCATCGCCTCTGGAATTAATTTTTGATATAGTCGCACATGAGAAAGTTCGTCTCGATTAATCATTTTGAAAATATCGGCTGAACCTGGCATTAACATTCTCGAAGCCAGATTATAGAAAAAAATGAAGCCGTTATAGAAATAAAGTCCTTCAAGCAAATAATCCGCTAATAAAGCAACAAAATAGTTTTCTGAGGTCGGATTGTCTATGTATTTTTGATAGAGTCCTGCAATAAATTCACAGCGATCTTTGAGAACTTTATCGGTACGCCAGAAGTCATAAACTGCATTTCGACCTTCGGGGGGAATAACGGTTTCAATAATGTATTGATAACTCTGATTGTGCATTCCCTCTTGAGAAATTTGTTCTGCCATACAAAGACTAACTTCTGGGGCAGTAATACTGCTTTTTAGATGAGGAATATTGCAGGTTTGAACGGAATCTAGAAAGGTAAGATAGGAAAGAATTCCGTTGTAAGCATAGCGTTCTTCTGGTGTTAAATTCCAATAATCAGTCACATCTTGCGTAACATCGAGGCGTTGGGGAATCCAAAAATTTTCACGCATTTGTTGATACAAACCAATCGCCCAGGAATAGCGAACATCGTTGAGTTGCATGAGGTTTGTCGTGTTGCCAAACCAAATAGAACGGTTTTCAATTTTATCGTCCCCATCGGGATTAAAGATGGGGTTGAGGGGCATTTTTGAAGGAGAGTTATTGCTATTCAGTAACATTTTGGAGATTAAATAAAAGAAAACTTTAAAAAAGTTTTTGGCTGTGTTCTTGTGATTGTGGCAATGAATCAGTTGTAGATGGGCAACGAGTAAGCAACAGATGAGACATACAACAAATACCAAAATGTTAACTTTGTATGGAAAAACTCAGTCAATGATTGAATGGGCTGAGGAATTAGATATTAACTACAGTGTTATTAGAAGTAGAAAACAAAATGGATGGTCAGATGAACATACTCTCTTAACACCTACTCGTCGGTAGATTAAAAGATAAAATTAATTTGCACAAGCAGTACAAGAATCTTCTTTAAAGTTATCTCTTTGAACGATTCGCACATAGTACACAGCTTTACAACCTTCTTGCCATGACATGATTAATGTTTCAAAAATATCTTTTGCTGTAATAGAACGTTCAGGTTCATGAGAAAAATAAATTCCTTGATTGAGATTAAATAACAATTCCATTGAAATTCCTGTATCGATCCATTGCTGCATTTTTGCTACGGCTTTGACAACAATTTTTTGATCGATTGTTTTATTTTCTGGATAAAACCAAAAGCAATCATTGATAAATGGTGGTGCAACAGGGACGGTTCCTTTGGCCCATTTATCGTAGAAGAAACGACTATAAACAGGAAGAATACTAGCAGTACAACCTTGAACTAAAGATGAGGAAGTATTGGGCGCGATCGCAGTAATATGAGAGTTGCGAATTCCATATTTTTGAATGTCTTGAGAAAGTTGCATCCATCTGTCTTTATAACGAGCATTTTCTAGATACCATTCAACAGGTTTTGCGCCAATTAATTTCCCTTTACTCCATTCACTTCCTGCAAAAGCTTCATAAGCGCCTCTTTCTTTGGCTAGTTCCATTGAAGTTTGCGTACACCAGTAGCCAATTTCTTCAAAAAGATCGCTAATTTTTGCTAGATTTTCGTAGGATAGCCGACGCTTGGCTAACCAATCAGCTAATCCCATACAACCTACCCCAATGGTACGGTATTTATTATTGTGATTTTTGGCTGCATCAAAGGGAGGATTAGTAATATCGATGGTATTATCTAACATTCTGACAGCGATATTACAAATGCGATCAAGTTCGCTATCTTCAAGATTTGCTAAATTAAGACTGACAAGATTGCAACAGTGAGCCAATAAACCAGGAGTAACATTAGAGAAAGACTCGGTGCAAAGGTTAACTCCAGGTATCATTCCTTCGTGTTTGTTAGGATTAGCCCGATTAATAGTATCTTTAAAAGCTAAATAGGGCATTCCCGTTTCTACCTGCGATCGCATGATTGTCTTAAACAATTCGCGGGCATTAATTTTCTTATAAAGCGTAATTTCTCGCTCTAATTTTGCTTCTATTAGTCGATAAGCCTCCTCAAATTCTTCTCCCCACAATTGGGCAAGTTCTATCCCTAACTTGGTGCGAACTTCGTAAGGATCGACTAGCGTCCATTCTTGTTTGTTAATCACCCGACGCATAAACTCATCGGGAAGGACTAATTGCGGGAAAATATCGTAAGCTTTGCGGCGTTGATCCCCGTTTTCAGTTTGCATTTCTAGAAATTCAGGGACATCGAGATGCCAGACATCTAAACTAACCGTAACTGCACCCGCGCGACGACCCCCTTGATTGACGGCGATCGCAGTATCATTAAGTAATTTAATCCAAGGAATTACGCCACCAGAGGCATTCGCTTTGCCCATTACCCAGCTTCCCGTAGCGCGAATGCGACTGACACTAACGCCAACGCCGCCGCCGTTTTTAGAAATCCTGGCCGTATTGGTAATCTCGCCGAAAATGCTTTCTAAATTGTCATCAATGGAGATAATAAAGCAACAGGTCAAGGAACCATCAGGAACTCTCAGATTTGCCAGAATAGGAGTAGCCAGAGAAATTTTTCGAGACGCGATCGCCCCGTAAAACTTTTTTGCCCACATAAGGCGATTTTCTGGGGATTCTACAGTAGCCAAAAGCAAGGCACAAGTCAGCAGCGCTTCTTGGGGTAACTCGTCGCTCAGAAGATAGCGACTGGTTAGCAAAACTGCCCCAGCGTAATCGTAATCGAGATCCCAGTCAGGATTAATCCAGCTTCCAGCTTCTTGTAGTTCTTCAGGCGAATAGATCAGTATCCTCTCATCGTATTGCTTGGCCTCAACCTTTGTCCGAACCGTCCTAGCAAAATCGCCATATTGGTAGCCGCGACTTGCTAAGGTATCTTTCCACCAACTCCAGATATGAAGTCTTCCCGCAACATAACGCCAGTCTGGTTCTTCGGGACTGCACATTTCCAGAGCGCAGTTAATCAGGTTGTCTTGAATTTCCCTAGTGGTGATTCCGTTACGCAGGCGCGTTTTTAGTCCTGCTTCTAAGGCGATGGGATTGACTCCCTTCCCCGCACAAGCCCAATCGACAACGACCCGAATTTTCGTAATATTAAGAGGAGTTCTCGAACCATCCCTTCTTACAACTTGAATTTCGACGGACGGCTGAAATGGGCGAACCACTTCGCCCATCGCGTCCTCGTTAGCGTGTGGTGTATGCCCTCCCACGACTGGCGAATAGTGATGGTCGGTAGAAGTTTCAATGGTAGTCGATAGGGTCTGGTGCATAAGTCGAGGCAAAAATAAACTCACTCTTAATTAGTACTATTTTTAGTACTTTTTCTCACATCACAGATATAGTGTTATCACAGTTTTTAGAACACCATATATGGACATTACTAGGATAAATGATAATCCAGGATTTTAGATAGTCAAGTAAGTCACATTAATAAGGCTTATGATCGGAAGTGTCACTAGCAGCATGGCTTAAGCCAACGGATAAATAGAATGCTCTCAAGGCTTAAATATGTCTAATCCAAATAATGAGGCGAATGTCGAAGTAAGACAGTTATCGGAAATTCAAAATCAATTGACGCAATTAAATAGTCAATTATCAGAAATTAAGCCGCATTTAGCACAACTCTCAACGCTGTCTGAGAAAGTCTCTCAGCTAGAAGAGAGATTGATGTTAGTGTCTGACGTATACAGATACGGAAAACTACAGGAAAATTTGGCTTCCCGAAATTGGTTTGAAGCGGATAAAGAAACCATTAACGTCATTCTGGATGTAGCGGGAAAGCCTATAGAAGAACTAACCCCCGAAGATATCAGAAATTTTCCCTGCAACGCGATCGCGACAATCGATCAACTCTGGCTCAAATACAGTCAACAACGTTTTGGTTTTAGCGTACAGCTAAAGATTTATCAAACTTTGGGCGGGAATTTGGAGAAGACTTTAGAACAAGATCGAAAACTGATAGAAAAGTTAGGAGAGCAAGTGGGTTGGCGCTAGAATAATCGCTGGAGAAAATGTGACGAGCTTGACTACTCTCTTGAGGCTCCTCTAGGCTGTCATCCTTCGAGATGGTGGAATTCTCCCTATGGCTCAAAAATGACTAACTACTTCTTGGCTCGTCTGATGGCGTGCAATTTATAAAGACAATATTATCAATTTTTGCTCGCTTGGTAGACTACAATTGGGATATCAATAAAAGGAGTCGCACTTCTGTCAATGAACCGTGGAATTTATATTACGGCTAACGATCGGGTAATCGAGCAAGCGATCGCGCTACTAAATAGTATTAGATTATACGATCAAGACACGCCAATTATTTTAATTCCTTATGACAACCAATATAAAAAAGTTGCTCAACTTTTAGCAGACTCCTACGATGTTAAAGTCTACGAAGATTTAGAGTTTATCGAACGTCTTTCTCAGAAACTATACGATATTTTTGGTAAGAATTTTTTTGCTCGTCCTAATCAATTTCGCAAGCAAGCTTGTTGGTTTGGCGAGTTTGATCGCTTTCTTTATATCGACACCGATATCGTTGTTTTTGAAAAAATTATAGATAATCTTGACTATCTCGACGACTACGATTTTCTTTGTTGTGACTACCAACATAGAGCAGGAATTAAAAATGTTTTTACTCCTAAAGTGATAGAGGAGGGAGTCTTTAGCGAAGATGACTTAAAAGAGCTATTTAACGGAGGGTTTTGGGCTTCTAAAAAAAACTTGATTTCCGAGCAAGATTTATATGAAATTTTTGCTGAATGCGCTGCCCATCCAGAGTATTTTGATTTTTCTCAAAAAACTTCAGATCAACCCATCATTAATTACATGATGCTGAAGCGAATTAAACGTCGCTTTAATCTGGTTCGTTGTTCGGAAAAAGGCACAGGAAATTGGGCAGGAAGTCCTCATTTTGAGCGAAAAGAAAATATTTTAATAGATACTAAAATCAATAAACCTCTTCAATACATCCATTGGGCCGGAATTAAAATTCAGCCAGGTTGTCCTTACTGGGATATCTGGAAACACTATCGCTATCTTGGCGATTCTAACCCTCCCCCAGATCCCTTGCCTCAAAAAAATAAAAGTCCGTGGCGACGAATTGTAGAAACAGTAAAGCGCCAGCTTAAATAAGTTTAAAAACCTATTAGATCGAGTTAATCATAAAACAACATGGCAGAAAATACTCAGACGAAAATTAATCATCAATCCCCCAGTCTTCTCGAAAAAATTATCCACAAAATTCAGTGGACTTTCTTTAGACAGTCAGGAACGACTCAAGTCGATCCCCAGGTAAAAGTTTATATTATTTCTTATCCTAAAAGCGGGCGAACCTGGTTGAGACTACTGCTAGGGAAAATTATCTGTGAAAAATATAATTTAGATGAAAAAGATATCCTCAACACAATTCGATTAACCCTAAAAGCAGGGATTACTACAGTTAACTGGATTCATGATGGTTCTGGACTGGGGGAAGGGCCTCATTTTGTAAGGTTTTCCACTGACAAATCTATCTTTAAGGATAAAAAAGTCATTTTTTTGTATCGCGATCCTAAAGATGTCATCGTATCTTCATACTTTCATGCAACCAAAAGAATTAAAGAATTTACTGACTACAATGGCACGATCTCAGATTTTATCCGCAGTCGAGGCTATGGGATCGAAAAATTGCTAAATTTTTACAATATTTGGTATAAAAATCAGAACGTTCCTGAAGACTTTCTCTTAGTTAAATACGAAGATTTACATACCAATCCTCATCAAACTTTAAAGAAAGTACTTGATTTCATCGGAATTCAAAATGTAGAAGACGAATTGATAGACAATGCTATTAATTATGCTAGTTTCAAGAATATGAAAAAGATGGAGGCAAATAATCAGTTTGAATCTGAGATTGTCAAACCAGGAATGGAAGGAGATGACGAATCTTATAAAGTTAGAAAAGGAAAAGTTGGAGGCTATATAGATTATTTAAGTAAAGAAGATATAGAATATATTGGTAAAGCTATTGAAAAAATTGGCTGTCCGTTTTCTGAAAGTTAATCCTATTGGTTAGAAAATTTTTTACTTTAACCAAGCTGATAGATCGCGTCCAATTAAGTCTTGTAGTTTGATAAGATCGCTGCGATAAATCTCAATTAATTGTTGCCTTTCAGAAGGAGATAACTTGGCTTTAGCAACGTTTTTCTGAATTAAGTTTGAGCGGATTTTTTGTCTTAGTTCTAATGGCATAAACAATTTGAGCATACCTGCAACGGAAGATCTCAGAGGATTTTTTTGAGTCAAGACAAGATTCACCGTTTGATTTTTAGGAAGTCCCCCTTCTCTACCTTTGTGTTGAATATTAGGCAGAAAACTATCATCAACCTCTAAATAGCGAAATAGATCTTGCATGAATTCAATCGGATTTTTACATAGATCGTCAAAGAGAAAAATTTTAATTTGACTTTTCTCAAAAACTTCAAAATAAGGAATTAGTTCAGAATGATAGAATCCTGGTTTAATGAAACGATTTTCGGGGGAGATGAGACTAGCAAAATATTGCTTTTCGTTGCCTAAGCGAACGTGCATTTGATAGTCTGAAAAAGCTCGCTCAGCAGGATCTCGTAAAATAGCTAAGATTTTAACTGTTGGGAGTGTATTATAAATTACTTTTGCCGAATCTGGATAGGCATAGTAAGTCGTTGATATTTCTCCAATGACACGGTTGGGAGGAGCATCCTGAAACAAAGAGCAATAGTCTTCAAACTCGGTTATTGCTCCCCAAGGTTTGAACTTCGAGCGAATAGGTTCCTTAAGAAAAAAATATGTCTCTTTCTTAGGACAGATGTACAGTTGAGGATGCTGATTAAGATAAGAGTGTAGGGAAGTCGTACCGCATTTACCTGCTCCAATAATAATAAAATCTGGTAGTCTACTCATGGTAGGAATATATGACCGAAAAATATTAATCAAATACAATTAATTATATATAGATTAATTTAAGGTAGGAATCAATTAAAAAATTCCTTGGATCAATGCGATCACTCAAATAAATACTTCTACTCTCCTCTACTCTCAAATAAGATTGAATTATGTCCACTTATTCAATTGCTCTGCTAGGGTTGACGGCTGTTTTGCTCAGTCAAACAACTGCTTGCACCCTTATGTCGCCCGGCCGAAGCGAGCCAACTGATCGCGAGTTAATCCAAGTAAGTTCCGTACAGCTAGTCCAACAGGGAATCGAAAAAAGTCAACAAGGTAACTACAAAGGAGCAAGTTCTGATTTTACCAAAGCGCTGAAAATTAATTCCAACGATGCAGATGCTTACTTTAATCGAGGATTTGCCTATAGTCAACTCGGAGAAATCGAGAAAGCGATCGCCGATTTTACTCAAGCACTCAAAATCAATCCCGAATTCATTGAAGCTTACGTTAACCGAGCTAATCTTTATTTACAGCTTGGAGATTATCAAAAGGCGATAGCCGATTCTCAAGCCGTCCTCAAGATTAACCCTAACGAACTCTTCGCTCATAACACCTTGGGTTTGATCTACTTAAATATAGGAGATAGTAAAGGGGCTGACTTTGAACTGTCTCAAGTCATTGCTAGCAATCCCGACTACGGCGAGGCATACTTTAATCGAGGATTGGCCCGCTTGGATTTAGCCAATCGACAGGGAGCGCTAATCGATTTTAAAGAGGCCGCCAAGCTATTTGAGCAACAGGGAAATCAGGAGGCTTATCAAGCTGCACGGGCGCAAATCCTTTTGCTTGAGCAAGAAATTCCTAAAAAAAGTGATTTTTAGGGGTGAGAAGGCGCTAAAGCGCTACTACAAACCTATGATACTATTTGAGACAAAACTGACTAAATTAGTAAATTTCTTAAATTTTGAATTTTGAATTCGCAATTTGGTCACCGATCATTGAACGCTGTCAAAAGTTTCTAAACGTGGCAAAGGTTGTTTTAGAAAATATTTATAAAAGCTTTCCCAATCGCACGGGAAAACTGACGGTAACTCCGACATCTTCCCAAACGAAAAAGGACGAAAAGTCTACTTATACAAGCGTCTTGCGCTCTATTAACCTCACCATTGAGGATGGAGAATTTATGGTGCTGGTGGGCCCTTCGGGTTGCGGCAAAAGCACTCTCTTGCGCCTGATTGCTGGTTTAGAAGACTTGACAGGAGGAAATATCTGGGTAGGCGATCGCATGGTGAATCATCTCCCCCCCAAAGAACGAGATATCGCTATGGTTTTCCAGAATTACGCGCTTTATCCTCATTTGAGTGTTTATGATAATATTGCCTTCGGGTTGCGGCGAATGAGTCGGGGAGTTGGGTTATCGCTTGGGAATGCTCCTGATAAAGAAAAAAATCCAGCTTGGATGGAAGATGTTTTAGTCACACTAACAAGAAACTTCCCCAGAAAATTCCGCTACCTAACCGCCAAAGAAAAAAAAATTGACGAGAGGGTGAGAAGAGTAGCGCAATTGTTGCAAATCGAGTTACTTTTAGATCGTTTACCCAAACAATTGTCTGGCGGACAAAAACAACGGGTTGCTCTAGGACGCGCGATCGCACGCAATCCCCAGGTATTTTTGATGGACGAACCGCTATCTAATCTGGATGCCAAACTGAGGGCAGAAACTCGCGCACAGATTGTAAAATTGCAACGCCAACTAGGGGTAACCACTATCTATGTGACCCACGATCAGACAGAAGCTATGACGATGGGCGATCGCATTGCGGTGATCGATCGCGGGGAAATTCAGCAAATTGACCGACCGTTAGAAATCTACAACCGTCCAGCTAATCGTTTCGTGGCAGAATTTATCGGTTCACCACCCATGAACTTTTTAGCGGTTAAGGTAGATGCTCCTCTCACGGTTACGCACTCTCAGTTCCATCTGACTTTACCGGATGGATGGTCTCAAATGCTGCAACCCTATGACGGGCGATCACTTCTGTTGGGTATTCGACCCGAACATCTTAAGATTAGCGCTTCTGCACCGAGTAATTTACAAGTGCAAGTCGATTTAGTTGAAGCCTTGGGAAATGATACCTATATTTCCGTTCACCTGAGTGAAGATCCTGGCTGCTCATTGCAAGTCAGAGTTCCTTCAGAAACTTCAATTCGCCCTGGTGAAACGATTTGGCTGGCTCTAGCGCTAGATAAAATTCATCTTTTTGAACCTCAGACAGGTCAGGCGATCATTAGTGATTAGTGATTGGTGATTGGTAATTCGTAATTCGTAATTCGTAATTCGTAATTATTTTCTCCTCTGCTCCTCTGCTCCCTTGTCCCCCCACACTCCCCACACTTCCCCCTCTCCCCTTTCCTTATTCCGTTTGGAAATCGGGAGGCAAAAGCACTTTGTCTATGGCAACAATATAGCCATTATTCGCTTTAATAGTATAGTTAGCCGTTGCTTCATTAAGCTTGGTACCAACTGTATTGGGATCGATGAGAAAACCAGTAATTTTTACAGTATTCCCTTCAACAGTCGTTATTTCTCCGCGTTTTATTTCATTGTTTCCAATGACACCAGCAACTAAATGATATTTCAAAACTTTTTCTAAATTCTCTGGTTTAGATAGTTGCTCGCGAATGTCTTCTGGAAGTTTTTGAAAAGCTTCATTGCTTGGAGCCAAGATAGTAAACGTTTTCTGCTGTTCTAAAGTTTTAGGTAAACCAGCTTTCTCTAGATTAGCAACCAGCGTATCAAAACATCCAACCTGGAGATTATAAACAATATTTTGATTCACATCCAAAGCCTCGAAACAAGGATCTTCTGACTGAAAATTACTAGCTGTGGGCTGGAAAAAGCTTGACGGAGGATAATAATACTGAGCTAGCACAGGCAAGCTTACTAAAGTGCTAATTCCTGCAATTGCCATCAAGCTAGACAAGTTTTTCAACCCGCTTTTCTGAGACAGCTGTTTCCTATTCATCTTCTTTCTCCTTACTAATTTTGTAGTGCTAATTCTTTGATAACATTGCTTGAAAAAACTGTCTAGAGATTACTCATCTCTTTATTAATAATTATTACATTTGCCAGTACAATTATGATAACTTCAGCCATAAGTTAAGTAGGCATAATTATCGTTAAACCTCAGATTGCAGAGGAGCAGTTATTCAGTTATCAGTTATAAGTGTCAGGAGTTCAGGAGTGTAGGTTAGGCTTTGCCTAACTTAGGAGTTCAGTAGAAAAACAATCCTTTCATCCAAAATCAAATCACTGATAACTGATTACTGATTACTGGTAACTAATGAGTCACCTTCTCACCAATCCAAAAACCTTAGCAACTCATAAGCCTCTGCTGCTATTATCCCCGATCCATTTAAATTGTTAAAATTTTTACGCCGCAGCGATTAAGTAGAATAAAATGTCTGATGAACCAACGTGAAGTGTGAGGAGTAAACATGAGTGTCAAGCCTTTATTATCTAGCGTTTTATTCTTGCTTTTACTACCCTCTTTTGCTCAAGCGAAACCCTCTGGGCAGGAAAATTCAGGATTATCCTCTGAAAAAAGGATAAAACAATCCTCTTCCTTACAATTTCAAAAAATTGATACAACAAGTCTTTTTGTTTTAAATTTTAATCAATCTCTTGCTGAAAAAAAAGATAAAAATCCTAATAATCATAGCACTTTTAGCATCTCTCAGTTACTAAAAGAAGAGCCACTAGCTTCGCCAACAAGTGTATTAGAAACCGATATGCTCTCTGACGAGGCAATGGAACAGATCACCAATGTTTCTCAACTGCGGGACATTGCGCCGACTGACTGGGCCTATGAAGCCTTGCGAAGTTTGGTAGAACGATATGGCTGTATTGCTGGCTATCCTGATGGAACCTTTCGGGGCGATCGCGCCATGAGTCGCTATGAATTTGCGGCAGGTTTAAACGCCTGTTTGCAAAAAATTGAGCAACTGATATCCGAGTCAGTCGCCATTAACCAAGAAGATATCACCCTACTGCAACGGTTGTCTAAAGAATTTGAAACAGAACTAGCTGCCATAGGAGGACGAATAGACAATCTAGAAAGTCGTGTGGCTTATCTAGAAGACCATCAGTTTTCGACGACGACCATTATGAATGGAGAGATCATCTTTGGACTGGCAGATGCTTGGGGAGGCGATCCGCCTGGAGGGTGTAATTTTGTTAACAGCGCTATTTTGCCAGATCGGAGAGTTAGCTGTGAAAATCGAGGAGAACCAGAGACGAATACAGTTTTTGCTTACCTAGCCCGCATAGGATTGCAGGCCTCGTTTACAGGTAAAGATCGCCTGCGCCTTTATTTGACAACTGGCAATTTTGATAATGGTGGTTTTACCAACCCCAAATCGCTGAATACTTATATGGCTCGCTTGTCCTATCAAGCTGGCTTAGAAAACCAAGTTATTCTCGATGAATTAGAATATCGATTTCCCGTTTTTGACGATCGCGTCGTTATCTCGGTAATTCCCTTTGGCTTTAGTTTAAGTAGCGTTCTCAGTGCCAACTCTCCCTATTTTGATGTCGGACGCGGCTCAATTTCCCGTTTCGGACAACTCAATCCAATTTTAAGGCTAGGAGGCCCTTTGGATGCTGGCGTAGGAGTTGATTGGTTAATTGCTGAGCCAGTGCGCTTACAAGTCGCCTACGGGACGGCCAATAGCAGCGATCCAGAGGGAGGATTTGTTGGTGCCGATCGCAGCGTTCTCGGCGTACAGTTATTATTGCAGCCGTTTGAAACAGTCGTCACCGGACTTAGTTACGTCAATGCCTATACCAGCGACGGTCGCTTGGGGATGTTTACAGGTAGCGTCAACGCCGAATCGACTGGGTTGTGGTCTGGGGGCATTCTACCCAATCCTTTGATTCCCAGTAGCGTAGTCTCGATTGGAGATTTACCTGCACAAACCCATGCAGTCGGCGCAACCCTACAATGGCGCATCACCGATAATCTTACCTTTGGCGCATGGGCCGGGTGGACTTTCACTAACTTCCTAGATCCGGTTCCTGAGTTTAGATCGGGAGTTGCAGAAACTGCTGGCGGGCCAAATCCTTTACCCTGTCGTACCGGTCCTGGAGAATGTCCTGTCTCGCCTTCCTCTGGAGAAAAACCCTTTGGCAATACGGTAACTTATTTATTTTCTCTCGGTCTTTCCGATCCCTTTGGTCGGGAAGGAGATTTGATGGCATTTCTGTTTGGGATGCCGCCCAAGTTAGTTGATGCCGGGCCGGAAACGCAAGGTGCTAGCGTACCTTTTTTTGAACGGGTGGTCAGAGAGGAAGATCCCATCCAAGTCACTGATAATAATCCTCGCTTAGATTCAAACGTAGAATTGGACAACTGGTTTCGGGAAAATTTTGGCGTTAAAGATGAAGCAACCTCGCTACACTTTGAGTTTTTCTATCGTTTTAAAGTCACTGACAATATTTTTATTACACCTGGCATTTTCATCGTCACCAATCCAGGACATATTGAAAGCAACGATACGCTTTTCGTCGGGACAATCCGCACGACTTTCCGTTTTTAGTTGACTATCAAAAAAACGGGAGCATCCCAAATATGTAATTGTAGTGTGTTCGCGAAGCGGGTACGGAGTAGCTCACGTCTCGACGAGCGGAACCTCATAAGCGCGAGCAAGATGCTCGCACTACCTATGATAAATTTGCAAAAATGGGATACTCCCAAAAAAACTCGATAGGCTTGAAATAGAATTCTTCTTTGACTTTCTCGGTTAAAGCCATGCGTGCAATGATTTTGGATGCGCCAGGTCAACCTTTGCGTCTGGCAGATATTCCTATTCCCATCCCAAAACCAGAACAAGTGCTGCTTCGAGTTCGTGCTTGTGGAGTTTGTCGCACTGACTTGCACGTCGTCGATGGAGAACTGACTCATCCCAAACTTCCCCTGGTCTTGGGTCATCAAATCGTGGGAATCGTTGAGAAAATCGGCGAAAAAGTGACAAAATTTCGGAAAGGCGACCACGTCGGTGTTCCTTGGCTTGGTGCTACTTGTAATTGCTGTCGTTACTGCTTGTCGGGAAGAGAGAATCTGTGCGATCGCGCTCAGTTTACCGGCTATCAACTCGATGGCGGTTATGCAGAATATACCGTCGCTGACGAGCATTTTTGTTTCCCCATTCCCGAAGGCTATCCCGATTTACAAGCGGCACCGCTTCTGTGTGCGGGACTCATCGGCTATCGCTCCTATCGCATGACAGAAGACGCAGAACGCCTTGGTTTCTATGGCTTTGGCGCAGCAGCCCACATTTTGATTCAGGTAGCTCGCTATCAAGGACGACAAGTGTATGCTTTTACTCGTTCCGACGATCTTAAAGGACAAGAATTTGCCCGCGATTTGGGTGCAGTTTGGGCGGGGAGTTCTGACGAGTTGCCACCAGAGGAGTTGGATGCGGCGATTATTTTTGCCCCTGCGGGCCAGTTAGTTCCGACTGCCTTGAAAGCCATTGCCAAAGGAGGCGTAGTTGTCTGTGCGGGCATTCACATGAGTGATATTCCTTCTTTTCCCTATAGGATTTTGTGGGAAGAACGGATGGTGCGATCGGTTGCTAATCTAACCCGTCAGGATGGAGAAGAATTTTTGGCTTTAGCCCCACAGATTCCCATTCGCACGGAGGTCACTCCCTTTCCCCTAACGGCAGCGAATGAAGCTTTAGCAGCTTTACGGAATGGCAAGATTAATGGAGCCGCCGTGTTGGTTGTTGATGAGGGTTAAGGTGATTTATAGCAAAATTAAAGCCCGCCATCCTTTACGGGGCGGGGGTGTTACTGATAATCGCTAATTGCTTCCTTAGCTAACCTTGAAGGTGCCGACAGACTCTTGAAGTTGTTTAGTAATCTCAATCGTTTCTTGGAGCGTGCCAGACACTTGACGGGAAGAATTAGAGGTTTTTTCAGAGACTTGGGCAAGCTCTTCCATTAACTGAGTTACCTTTTCAGAGGTATTGGCTTGAGAAACAGTTGCTTGAGAAATGAACTGGAGCAATTGGTCGATTTGACGAGATACTTGAGCAATTTTTCCAAGATTGTATTTTGCTTTTTCGACGAGACGAGTTCCTTCTTCTACTTGAGTTGTACTCACTTTCATCGCTCTGATGGCAGCATTCGTTTCTTGTTGAATCGCATCGACAATTTGCTGGATTTCTTTAGTTGCAGCAGCAGATTGCGCGGCAAGTTGACCGACTTCGGCAGCAACCACCGCAAAGCCTTGACCTTCTTCTCCCGCACGTGCCGCCTCGATACTGGCATTAACAGCGAGCAAGTTGGTTTGCATCGAGATTTGGTTAATCAAAGACACTGCCTTGGAAATCTGTTGCGAAGCTTCGCCGAGTCGCTTAACTTTCTTCGCTGTTTCCGTCACGGTTTCTCGCAATTGTATAATACCGATCGCCGTCTCCTGCATTTCTTCCTCACTCATTTCAGCCGTCTCTGAGGCATTACGAGCCACTTCAGCCGCCGCTCTAGCGTTATCAGCTACCTGTTGAATAGAACGAGTCATTGTCTCAACAGAATCGAGCGTTTGGTTAATCTGAGCCGCTTGTTTAAGCGCTTCATCTGCTAGTTTGCGAACGGCAGTCTCGTTTTGACCGACGGAACCGTTTACCTGGTTAGCCGCTTGTTTGACTTGGGTAACGATGTCTCGCACGTTCTCAATAATCGTGTTAAACATATCAGCGACGATCCCGATCTCGCCTGCGGTAATATCTGCCCGTACTGTTAAGTTACCTTGAGAAGCTTCTTCTACGTTGGTGATAAATCGAAGCAGTTCTCCCTGCAAAACTGTGCTGCGCTGGCGTTCTTGCTCGGCTAGTGTCTCGGTTTCTTGGCGTGCTTTTTCTAGCTTGGTCGCTTCTTCTTTTAACGTCGCTTCGTTGACAATGATGTTATCAGCCAGTTGGTTGAAGGTAGCCGATAGAAGACCGACTTCATCAGTTGAGGAGACTTCGGCACGAGAGCGGCGATCGCCCGCCGCAAATTTCTGTGTCGCTTGTTGTAAGTTTTCAATTGGTTTCGCAATGGCACGAGCGATCGCTCCTGCCAGCGCTACGTTAATGCCTAACACTAATGCTCCCAAGCTGATCTGAATAAGCAAACTACCTTGAAGAATGGTATTAATTGCCGTTTCTGGCGTTCCCCGCACTAAAATGGCAATGGGTTCGCCTCGACCTTCAATGGGAACGGGGCCTTTGGCTTCTTCTTTGTAGATCTTGGGGATGGCCAAAGCCGATACAGCCATGTAGTCTCCCTCAACTTTCATCTCTCTGGCAACGGCTTTACCTGGAGTTTCTACAGCTTGAGCTAATAGAGATGTGTCGGGTAAAGGTTCATCTGGGTGGGCACTTTCTAGGCTAGTATCTTCAGTTTGATGTAAAGCGGTCGCTAAAGTAAATTCTCCATTGGGTTGGCGGAAATAGATGGCGCTATAGCCTCCTGTGAAGGCTTTCAGGGTATTTTCCACAATAGACAATTTGCTATTGACAATATCGCCTGACACTAGTGCCGCGATGGGTCGTTTGGTAGCTCGATCGAGAACCGGAGTGACCGTATAGCGGACTAGAGCATCCTGGTTAGCAAATCCTTCAGGCAAAGGCGGAGCCTCTTTTTTGAGATCTTGCCAAGGGGCGATCGCAGTCGCTTTAATCTGTCTGGTATCTTGGAAAACTTCTGCCACTAAACCATTGGGATTGAAAATTTCTCCCTGTCGATTGGCATTCGCATTGACGATAATTCGGAAATCTTTATCGACTAGCGTGGCATATTCAATGGTTCGCGCTTTAATTTCGTTTTGGAGAATTTTTTTGACCTGACTTTGTAATTCGGGGTTCAAGGCGTTACCTCTGGCGGCCTTAACTGCTGCTTCAATAATCGCCGCGTTATCGGACTGACCGCGAAAACCTAATCCCATCTGGTTAATTTTAATTTTGTAGTTGATATCTACAACCGCGTTCTCTGATTTGGCTTGTTGTAGCATTTGCGCTTTTAGACCTTGTGAAACGGTATAGCCGCCGACACCGATCAGTCCTAAAATTGAAACTCCCGTAACTCCAACAACCACTAATTGTTTGCGAGCGATGGGTAAATTAGCAAAGCGTTGACGTAAAGTATTTTTATCGCTGATCGCGCTAGCAGTAGGGTCTTGAGTGGGTTTGACTTGAGGCGATCGCCCTGAATTGAGCGATGATTGACCCTTTGGCTGACTAGCCGAACTGACTCGATTTTTTTGATTTAGCAAGTTGTTTCCTTTTTGAGAAGCTTTAGATGCATTTGCCTTAGAAGAGTTATTAAGATGAGTACTCATAGAATCAATTCCTTAATAAATACGAGGTTATCAGTTTTCATAGGACATTTTGACAAAAAACGTCAATTTATCGCTCACAATTTCTCAAGGCGATCGCTCGATTTAACAGCGTCATTTAATGGTTTACTTAAAAATTACCCAAAATCCTGCATTCTATATGGCATATTTTTAGAATCATGTCCTTGTTTGGTACTGTAGGTGTTTTCATAGAGCCTGAAGAAGTCCGACAAATGTGTCAGTTGGCACAGAGCTACTTAAGTAGCGCCCATAATCACTCTTTGCAACTTAAATTAACAGTCTTAGTATTCCCCATCGAAAACTAAAACTCACATCCCCAGTAAAATCTTTTAGGGAAAACATTTCCCATTCCCCATTCCCAATCAAATTTGGCTCAATTGACTAAGTGAATAGTCAAAGATCTTAAAATCAGATCGTGCGTATAACCAGATTGATACTGATTTGATACTCATTTGACTGGGCAAGGATTTTAATCTGGTCATGGACATAACCAGAAAGTCTTGTAATTTAAGAAGCGGGCAGCGAGAATCGAACTCGCATCATTAGCTTGGAAGGCTAAGGTTTTAC